>JAFOIS010000267.1 GCA_017420605.1 Lachnospiraceae bacterium
GATCGTCTCCGCCGAGTCCATGCAGGTATACCGCGGGATGGATATCGGCACCGGCAAGGTCATGCCGGCGGAGATGCAGGGCGTTCCGCATCATCTCATCGACGTGTGCGATCCCGATGACGCCTACGACCTTGCACGTTATGCCACTGAAGCGACGGCGGCGATCCGCGGGATCCTGGAACGCGGCAGGATCCCGATCCTCTGCGGCGGTACCGGATTCTATATCCAGGCGGTCACGAAGGGGATCGCGTTCGACGAGGCTTCCCCTTCCGAGGACCTCCGCAAAGAACTTCTGGAAGAAGTGAAGACGGAAGGGAACGAAGCGCTGCACCGGCGTCTTTGCGAAGTGGATCCGGTCTCTGCCGCGGCGATCCATCCGAATAACGTGAAGCGCGTGATCCGCGCACTCGAGTATTACAGGCTGACCGGAAGCCCCATTTCCGAAAAGAACGCGCGTGAAAAGACGCAGGAGAGCCCCTATCACGTCATTTCTTTTCTGATCGAGCTTCCGCGGCCGGAGCTGTACCGGAGGATCGACCTGCGTGTGGACAGGATGATGGCGGCAGGACTTGTCGAAGAGGTGCGGAGGCTTGCCGGGTGCGGCCTTACGAAGAAGGACGTTTCCATGCAGGGACTCGGCTATAAAGAGATCCTTGCGTATCTTGCCGGCGAATGCACGCTCGAGGAAGCCGTTTACATCCTGAAACGGGATACACGCCATTTTGCGAAACGGCAGCTTACGTGGTTCCGGACGGACAGTGTGTCGGAAAGGCTCGACCGGCTTTCTTTTGACGACAGCACGGAAAAGATGGGCGCCTATATCGCGGACGCCGTTCTTGCAAAAACGGCAGAGACAGAAGGGAAATGAAGGCATGAGAAATAAGATCTGCGAATGGTTCGGGATCGATGAGGCGGTCGTATCTTTCGGGGATGAGACGGAAAGAGAGCTTGCCGCCCGTTTTACGGAAATCGACCGCACGGCGGAATACAATCAGCTGAAGGTGCTTCATGCGATGCAGGAGGCAAAGGTCTCGGAGGCCTGCCTCCTCGGCACGACCGGATACGGATACAACGATATCGGTCGGGAAACGCTGGAAGAAGTCTATGCGAAGGTCTTCGGCACGGAGGACGCCCTGGTCAGGCCGCTGATCGCCTGCGGGACCCACGCGCTGTCCATCGCGCTGTCGGCGCTGCTGCGCCCCGGCGACGAGCTTCTCTACATATCCGGAAAGCCTTACGATACGCTGGAGGAAGTGATCGGGATCCGGCCTTCCAGAGGCTCGCTTGCCGAATTCGGCATCACCTACCGGCAGGTGGACCTGCTTCCGGACGGACGTTTCGATCTTGAGGGGATCCGCAGGGCGATCGGGCCGAAAACGCGCGTCGCGGCGATCCAGCGCTCGAAAGGATACGATACGAGACCGTCTCTTACGGTAAGCGAGATCGCCGAAGCGATCCGCGCCGTCAAGGAGACGGCGCCCGGCGTCTATGTCATGGTCGACAACTGTTACGGAGAGTTCGTGGAACGCACGGAACCGACCGAGGCGGGCGCGGATCTTATCGCCGGCTCGCTGATCAAGAATCCGGGCGGCGGACTTGCGCCGATCGGCGGGTATCTTGCCGGGAAGAAGGAATGCATAGAACTGGCTGCCGTACGGCTCACTTCCCCCGGACTCGGCCGGGAAGTGGGCGCGACGCTTTCCGTGAACAGATCGCTCTACCAGGGACTTTTCCTGGCTCCCTGTGTGACGGCATCCGCGCTCAAGGCTGCCGTATTTGCGGCAGCGCTTTATGAAAAAATTGGATTTGCCGTATCCCCGGACAACAGCCGGCCGCGGACGGATATCATCCAGGCGGTGACGCTCCGGACGCCGGAAGCGGTCGAAGCGTTCTGCCGGGGGATCCAGCAGGCGGCGCCGGTCGATTCTTTCGTAACGCCCGAGCCCTGGGACATGCCCGGTTATGACAGCCCTGTCATCATGGCGGCAGGCGCCTTTGTTTCCGGCGCCTCGATCGAACTTTCCGCAGACGCGCCGATGCGCGATCCCTATGCCGTATATTTCCAGGGAGGCCTTACATGGCCGTCCGCGAAACTCGGCATCCTGATGACGGTGAACAATCTCCTCAGGGAGGGGATCATCGGGAGGCAGCAGTTATGAAGATCCTCATTGCCGGCGGCGGCGCCGCCGGTCTGTGCGCAGCCGCAGCCGCCGCTGCGGAAGGCGCTTCCGTGACCGTTCTCGAAGCGGGCCGCACTGTCGGGGAAAAGCTTTCGCGTACCGGAAACGGACGCGGCAATATCGGCAATACCGATATGGACGCCGCATACTATAACGCCTCGTCAAGGATGTTCGTCGCAGAACTCTTCCATGCGATGCCTGCGGACAGTGTCTTCGGCTTTCTCCGGACGTGCGGGATCGAAACACGGACCGTGGACGGCCGGATCTATCCGATGAGCGAAGAAGCCCCGGCAGTCACCGCGAATCTTCGGGACGCCGCGGTCCGCTGCGGAGCCGTCATCCATACGAACGCCCCGGTGCGCAGCCTGTCGAAACGGGAAGGAAAGTTTTACGCCGGTACCGGAAGCTGGACCTATGAGGCGGACCGCGTGATCCTCGCAACCGGGACCTCGGCAGGATGCAGAGACAGGGACGCGGGGGAGGACGCATCCCTTGCGCGTTCCCTCGGACATTCTTTAGTGCCGTTCCATCCCGCGCTCTGTCCTTTGCGTACGGACGTTCTGAAAGGCACTTCCGGCGTCCGCGTACGGGCATCTCTGACGCTTCTTGCGGACGGCAGGGAAGTCATGTCGGATGAAGGGCAGGTCCAGCTGACAGACTACGGTCTTTCCGGTATCCCGGCCATGAACCTTTCCGGCACGGCCGGCGATCTTCTGGCCGAAGGCAGAAACGTCCGGATCCGTCTGGATCTTCTGCCGTCGTTTACGGAAGAAGAAGCCGCGTCCCTCCTTGGGGAAAGGACCGCCGCCGGCATTCCGGAGAACGCCGTTCTCCGCGGCCTCATCCCGGCAAAACTCATACCCGCTGTGACGGGCGATGACCAAAGCCTCGCGGAACGGCTTAAAAACATCAGCCTCAGGGTTTACGGCACCGCCGGCGCCGCGGCCGCGCAGGTCCTTCGGGGCGGGATCCCGGCGGAGGAAGTCGATCCGCGCACTATGGCGTCCCGGATCTGTAAAGGAGCCTATCTGTGCGGTGAGATTCTCAACGCCGACGGTCTCTGCGGCGGATACAACCTCATGTTTGCGTTTGCGGGCGGGATCCTTGCCGGAAAGCAGGCCGCCCATGCTTGAGGTACGGAATCTGCGTCTTCCGCCGGATGCGGCAGAGGAGGACATAATGCGCGCCGCTGCGGCATATCTGCGTGTGCCCGTGTCCGCTGTTGAGGATATGAGCCTTTTACGGCGCTCCTACGATGCGCGGAAAAAGCCGGACGTTTTCCAGAATGTGACGGTATCTGTCAGGATCCGCGGCGAAGACCGTTACCTTTCGCGCCGTCTGCGCGACGGCGTCTCGGTCTACGAGCCCACGGAGTACCGTTTTCCGCTCCCCAAGAACCGTCCGGAAAGCTTCCGACCGTGTGTCGCCGGGCTCGGCCCGGCCGGACTTTTCGCCGCCTATCATCTGGCGCTCGCCGGTCTTAAGCCGGTCGTGATCGAACGGGGGGAGGACGTCGATACGCGGACGCGGAAAGTGGAAGCCTTTTTCGGCGGCGGAAAGCTCGACCCCGAGAGCAACGTCCAGTTCGGAGAAGGCGGCGCCGGGACGTTCTCGGACGGAAAACTCAATTCCGGCGTGAAGGATCCTTCCGGACGCATCCGGTATATTCTCGAGACGTTTGTCCGTTTCGGGGCGGATCCGGACATACTTTACGATGCGCATCCGCACGTCGGTACAGACGTTCTTCGGACCGTTGTAAAAAACATGCGCAAGGAGATCGCCGCCCTCGGCGGAGAGATCTTTTTCTCGGAACGTCTGGAATCCCTGAAGATAAGGAACGGCGCCCTTTGCGGCCTTGAGACGCATACGGGAAAACAGCTGCTGGCCGACGCGCTCGTACTGGCCGTCGGACACAGCGCGCGGGATACCTTCCGGATACTGTCCCGCGAAGGGATCCTCATGCAGCCGAAGGATTTCGCCGTCGGGTTCAGGATCCAGCATCCGCAGGCGATGATCGACCTTTCCCAGTATGGGAGGCCGTCCGGAAACGGGCTTCCGCCTGCCGTATACCGTCTGGCCGCAAAAACAGGAGCCGGAAGAGGTGTCTATACTTTCTGCATGTGTCCCGGCGGCTACGTGGTCAACGCCTCATCGGAAGAGGGACGTCTTGCGGTGAACGGGATGAGCTATCACGGACGCGCCGGACGGAAC
>JAFOIS010000268.1 GCA_017420605.1 Lachnospiraceae bacterium
GCCCTGGTCCCGGCGCTCGGCGCGGTGCTGGCGGTCCTCATCTGGCGCAGATATGACCTTAGGACCCCCGACGTGGAGCTCATGGCAAAGTACAATAACGGCGAGATCGGCAGGGAGGAATGCGAAGCGCAGCTTTCGCACCCCTATGCCGCCGGAAAGAAAACGGGAGGTGCCGCATGAGGAACGACTGGTATAAAGACCGGGTCTTTTATCAGATCTGGCCGCGGAGTTTCATGGACGGCAACGGCGACGGCATCGGCGATCTATACGGAGTATATGACCGCCTCGATTACCTGAAGTCCCTCGGGATCGGCGGCATCTGGTTCTCGCCGCTCTATCCTTCGCCCAACGCCGATTTCGGCTACGACATTTCCGACTACTGCGCGATCCATCCGGATTACGGCGACCTGGACATTTTCAAGAAGGTCGTCGCGCGGGCGCACGAGCTCGACATCAAGATCGTCATGGATCTTGTGATCAACCACACGTCCGACGAGCACGAGTGGTTCGTAAAGAGCCGCGACAAGTCGAGCCCCTACCGCGATTACTATTTCTGGAAAAAGGGAAAGAAACCGGGCAAAGCGCCGAACAACTGGGACAGCTTCTTTGAAAACGAGGCCTGGAGCTACGATCTGGAATCGGGCGAATACTATCTGCATCTTTTCAGCCGCAAGCAGGTCGACCTCAACATGGACAACCCGGCGGTGCGGGAGGAGGTGAAGAAGATCCTGCGCTTCTGGCTGGAGATGGGGGTGGACGGGTTCCGTGAAGACGTGATCACATTCATTTCCAAGCCCGAAGGCCTCCCGGACGATCGTTTCGGCGTCGGCGTCAGGGGGATGCGCCTCTTCGAGAGCGGCCCGCACATCCACGAATATCTGCAGGAATTCCGGACGGACGTGCTGGATCATTACGACTGCTTCGTCCTCGGCGAAGCGCCGATGATGACCCCGAAAAAGGCCCGGCCGTACCTTGCCGGCAGCCACCCGGATCTTGACCTTATGTTCAACTTCCAGCATATGGAGGCGGACTGCCTCTTTACCGAGTATATCCCGCTGCCGTTCAGCCTGCCGAAGCTCCGGCGCGCGTTCGACCGGTGGCAGAAGGACGTTCCCTGGACCGCTCTCTATCTTGAAAACCACGACCATCCGCGGATCATTTCACGGTATGGGAGCGAGAAATACCGCGTCGAGAGCGGAAAGATGCTCGCGGTCTCCTATCTTCTGCAGAAGGGGACGCCGTTCGTGTACCAGGGGCAGGAGATCGGCATGACGAATATCGCCCTGCCGTCGATCGACGACTATGTGGACTGCATGGCGCTCAAGCACTACTATAACGACGTGAAAAAGAAGCCGGCCGAAAAGGTCCTGCCGAAGATCCAGAAGGCGACGCGCGACAACGCGAGGACGCCCGTACAGTGGAGCGCGGACAAGAACGCCGGCTTTTCGACGGCGGATCCGTGGTTTCCCGTAAATCCCAATTATAGGGAGGTCAACGCCGCGTCGCAGGAGAATGATCCGGATTCGCTCCTTAACTTCTACCGCGCGCTGATCGCGTTCCGGAGCAGGAGTGAACTCGTACGCTTCGGGGATTATGAGGACCTTGCCCCCGCGCACCCGCATTTGTACGTATATAAAAGAAGCTGCAAAGGCGAGAATCTTCTCGTGCTCTGCAGCTTTACGGAAAAGCCGTGTCATTTCCGGCTCCCGGAAGATCTGTCCGCGAAGATCGCGGACGCTTCTTTGGGCGGGGCGACGGGCGGCATGGTGCCGGAGATCATTTTCAATAATTATCCCTGCGATATCGCGGAAAAAGAATTCACAACGCGCCCGTATGAGACGCGGGTGTACCGGTGGAACGCGTAAAAGGTCTTATTGTTTCATAAAGTCCCGGACGGCGTCCAGGAAAATATCCACCTCTTCCTTTGTGGTGTAGTAGTGGACGGATACGCGTATGCCGCCGAGGCCCGTCGAGCACCGCAGGGAGACCAGAATCCCCCGTTCATGGAGATAGCGGAGCAGCGCCCTCTCCGTTTCGATGTTATTATCCCTCAGTCCGTAAAAGTTGAATACCAGGATAGCGGACATGTGCTTTTCTTCGCCGGGGCTCTGCATATTGAGCCCCATGGAAGAGAGCGTATCGTACATGTAGCGGATAAGTTCCAGATCGTGTTTTTCGATCTTCCGGATCCCCATCTCTTCCAGGACGCGGATCGCTTCGGAAAGGCACGCGGCGCCGAGGAAGTTTCCGTAGCCCCCTGCTTCAAATACGGAGGCGTCGTCCGTAAGGACGTAGTGATCGAAGGGATGCCGGCGCGGATCCTCGAGATACGAGATATAATCCGGAAACGTATCCGGGACTTTGATATCATAATAGGAATAATAGGGAGGACGGAGCCCGGCAAGCACCTCCCGCCGGATATAGAGAAAGCCCATCCCGAAGGGATTTCCGAGCCACTTTTTGCCGCCGGCGCAGTAGATGTCCATGCCGGCCTCCCGGACGTTCACGGCAAGAGCGCCCGCCTCCTGGATCCCGTCCACGATGAAGATGCACCCGTGGCGGTGCGCCATCTCCCCGATCTCTTTTACGTCCGCACGGAAGCCGTTGATCTCCTGCACGGAAGCAAGCAGAATCACCCGGGTCCGTTCGTCGATACAGGCGGCAAAATCCGCCGCCGTGACCCTGCCGCCGGAAGTCTTCACCTCCCGGACCTCAAAACCGACCCGCTCCGACGCGCTCTGCCAGCATACCACGCTGGCCTGATACTCCAGATCGCAGACGAGCACGTTGTCGCCTTTTGCAAGAGGCAGGGTAACGGAAAGAGAGCCAAGGGAGTGAGAGGTGCTCTGCATGAGGGCGATCTCGTCGGGATCACACCCGAGGAACCGGGCCACGTCCCTTCGCGCGACGGCAAGAGACTCCTTCTGCTCGGCAAATACTTCCTTCGGCGACCGGGTCCGGTCTCCCAGCGCATCAATGAACCGCCGGGCCCTCTCCAGTACCCGCGGGTGCACCAGGCTCGTGGCGGCGCTGTCCAGATATATCGATCTCATGATCCCCTCCTTCAGTCTTTTACGACCAGCCCTCCCGCCGTCCGGGAGAGGATCCTGCCGCCCCGGAAAGCGGGGATACCGTCTATGATCACCGCGCAGATCCCCGCAGGAGCAACGCGCAGATCGGCAAACGTTGATCTGTCTTCTACGGTTTCCGGATCGAAAACCGTGATATCCGCTGTGTAACCCGTCCGTATGATGCCGCGGCCCTTCATGCCAAAGAGTTCCGCCGGCATGGAGGTCATTTTCCGGACCGCTTCCTCCACCGTCAGGAGCTTCTTTTCACGGACGAATTCGCCGAGGACCTTCGCCTGTGTCCCGTAGCTCCGGGGATGCTCCATTCCGTAAGGATGGTCTTTATCGAACGACTGCGCGGTCCCGTCGGAAATGACGACAGCGCCGGGGTGCGTTATGATCGCTTCCATATCCTTTTCGCTCATGGAGGCGACCAGCATGCCCAGAGCGCACTCCTCGTCAATGGCAAGATCAAAATAGGCGTCCCAGGGATCCTTCCCCATGCGCTCGCCGATCTCCCGGATGGACAAGCCTTCGTATTCTTTGTTCCGCTCCCGGGTGAAAGAGGTCAGCATGAGGTTCTCCAGTCCCGTTGCGGCGGCGAGGTTGTCCCAGCCGGGAAGGCCGTGGGCAAGATCATAGCGGATCTTTTTCCGCTCGGGCGGATCCTTCATCCTTTCTATGGTCTTCCCGATCCCGCCTTCTTTGACCCAGGGCGGCATGATGCGGAGAAGGTTCGTCGCGCCGACCGTGTAGGGATATACGTCAAAGGTCGTCCGGAGGCCTTGCCGGTTCCTGTCGTCGATCCATCGGAAGATCTCGCCGGTCCTGCCCCACATCTTTTGACCGGCAAGCTTAAGGTGCGAGATATGGAGCGGCACGCCGGCTCTCTCCGTGATATACCCGACCTCCTCAAGGGCATCAAATATGCCTTCGGACTGGTCCCGGATATGCGCCGTGAAGATCCCGCCATAGGGCTTAATCGCGCGGGAGATCTCCGCAAGCTCGTCCCGGCCCGTAAAGTCGCCGGGAGAGTAGGCAAGCCCGACAGACAGGCCGAACGCGCCGGCCTCCATCCCCTCCCGGATAAGGCCGCGCATTTTCTCCCGCTCCTCACCATTGGCAGGCCGGGACGCAAGTCCCAGGACCGACATGCGGACGGGCCCGTGCGCGATGAGCGACGCCATATTGATAAGGGGCCGGTGCGCGCGGATATAGTCCTGATACTCCGCGAACGCCGTCCATGGATAATCCGGCCCTTCGGCAAAACAAAAGCCGGAGGGGCCGACGTAATTGGCGATATTGAACTGGCTGTCGATGTATCCTTTAACGACTTTCCGGTCCGGATAGGAAAGCGGTGCCACGCCCATGCCGCAGTTGCCGGTCACCTGGGTCGTCACGCCGCACCGGAGAGCGCTCTCGGCATGCGGGTCGAGAAGCATATTGATGTCGGAGTGGGTATGTATGTCGATAAATCCCGGCGAAACGACTTTGCCGGCAGCGTCTATGGTCTCCCGGCCTTCGGTGTCTTTCAGGTCGCCGATCGCTGCGATCATGCCGCCGATAACGCCCACGTCCGCTTTGTAAAGCGGCCTGCCGGTCCCGTCGGCGATCTGCCCGCCGACGATCTTCAAATCGAGCATTGCATTACCTCCGCATGGACACTGTCAATGTGATCATACAGCACACAGTGATCATACCACAGAAGGGCTTGCCGCTCAAACGGCGGATCAGGTGTGATCGGCTGCCCGCTACGGCCATCCGGCTTCCTTCGCGTGATCATTACAATCGAGTAGGAGGAAATTCCTCTGACTGAGGAATTTCCGACCTCTCACACCACCGTACGTACCGTTCGGTATACGGCGGTTCAATCAACTTAACAAGAGACTCGCCTCTCGGCGTAATAGTCTGACATGGAGATTAGCCCAAATGCGGCTAATCTCTTGTTGCTTATGGCCTTCTGTATCCATCCATTATGAGCAAGTCTTGCATATCGGTCGCCACAGTACGCGATGTTAAACGCCGCCCATCTGGGTACATCCAGTTTCATCAGGTTCTTTGCTCTATTCTTTGCCGATTTCCAGTGTTTCCAGATACACATCCTCAAACGGTATCTGATGTTACTGTCCAACCGCTCGCACAAACCTTTCATGCATCCGATTTTGAAGTAGTTTACCCATCCTCGGATGAGCTGATTGAGTTTGAACACCTTGTAGGAATTACTTACTCCCCAGCCTCTGCGTGTCAGCTTCTTCATCTGTGCCTTGAACTTCGCTACAGCCTTTGGATGAGGTCTGGCTTTGTAGGCTTTGGCGAATGAGTCAAAGTAAAATCCAAACCCGAGATACTTGATTCCTTTCGGCTTGTCGACCTTGCTCTTTTCGGCGTTGACTTTCAGTCCAAGCTTCTCCTCGATGAATCGAGTCACACTCTTCATGACTCTGTCTGCCGCCTGTCTGCTTCCAACCATGATGATCAGGTCGTCTGCATACCGGACGAAATCCAGCCCCCTTGCTTCCAGTTCCTTATCTAGTTTGTTGAGCATGATGTTCGCCAACAGCGGTGAAATGTTCCCTCCCTGCGGTGTGCCGACTACGGTATCTTCATACTCATCGTCGATCATTACTCCGCTGACGAGAAACTTTCTCACTACTGAAATGACATCTCCGTCCCTGATTGTTCGTCCGAAGATGGTCATCAGCTTGTCATGGTCTACTGTGTCAAAGAA
>JAFOIS010000269.1 GCA_017420605.1 Lachnospiraceae bacterium
CTTTCCGTCCGAGTACGATGTCTGAATTGTGGTTATATAATGCACGCACGTCTCCGTTAATGGATTCCGCGAACGCGCCTCTCGCGATGCTTTCGGTCGCACCGGGATAGACATGGTAAACGGAATCGTAGACGGCGAAAAGACCCTCAAGATAGATCTCTCCATTGTCATCGGAACGTGTCGTAACATCCTGCATCTGCATGTATCTCTGTTCCATGATTATTTCCCCTTCGCCTTTGTGGTTTTCTTCTTCGGAGCTGCCGCCGGCGCTTCCTGCCGAAGCGTGCAGTCCTTTGCCCAGTCCGTCAAAACATACCAGCCCTTGCACGGGCGGAAGCGCTGATTTCCGCACAGCTTGCCGCCGTCTTTGGCACAGACGATCCGCATCGTCGCGTCATAGCTTGCGTGCGGGCATGTAAGAGTTAATTTCATGACACATTCCCTCCGTTAAGTTTGTTTTGTGCGCCTGCCATATCCCACGGGATATAATTCTCAAGCACTCTGTATTCCGTAAGTCCCGCCGGAGCGAGGTTCATGCGGTCGCGCCACTCGTCGCCGTTGACAAATCCGCGATCGGATCCGGCGAGCAGGACGTTGCTGATCGTTCCGAGGTCGTAGTCAAGCAAGCTCCAGACATTGAAGCGGATGTACCACTTCGGCGACAGGATCAGCTTCCGCGTCATCTCCTGCTGGAGCCCGATAACGATCGGACGGATGGTGTTATAGATAAAGCTGTTCCACGCCGCCTGACTGTACTCCCCGACCCCAAGCAGGAACGGAGGAACACCCAGAACCGCGGCGACCGTGCGCTTGTCGAGCTCGACTGTGTCCTTGATCGCCAGATCCGACAGGGACAGCGGCCTGATCTGCTCCACCTGGAACTGATCCGCGGGAATCAGCCACGGCTCGCCGACTTCCGCCGACTTGACGTAGCTGTCGAGGAGTTTCTGGCGGCCTGCAGGCGAGGCAAACTCATCCGTTAAGGCATCCACTTTGACAATGACGGATGGTTTCCATTTGGAGGCCATGAACCCCTTTTCCGTGGCGGACGCCTGCTTTAGATTATTCGCCACTTCGCGGAGCGAGACGGCGAGGCCGCGGCCCTTCCAGAGATAGACCGGGTCAGGGTTAAGCGTGAAATGCATCAGGCTTTCCGGATCCTTCGCGGCTCCGTCAATCAATACCCTGTAATCCCTGTATCCATCCGGAAGGAACGACACCCTGCTCGCCGCGATCGGTTCGAGACTCTCCAGATAGCCGTTGTGCGTGTGTGGCATGACGATAGAATTTCCCTGCCCGTAGAGCAACAGGGTCATAACGATTGCCTCCATCCACATTTTTCGTGTCATGTGAGGATCCGGCGCGATGTCGATCGTCCGGGACAGCTCGTTGATGATGCGGATGTCTCCCTCGTCCGTGTTAGACATCAGGTGGATCGTCATGCTCCCGATCAGCTCCGCAATCTTCCGGCAGGCCGTCATGATCTCCGGGTTTTTGTCCAGCGAGGTATACCCGGCGCAGCACAGATCATTAAAGTCACCGCCCATCAGGTAGGCGACAGATGATTTATTCTGTCCGCAGTCCCTCGTCCGTTTTTTCGTCGTTCTTCTGCTCATGTTTCTTGCTCTCCCCACCATGCGCGGGCCTTCTTCCGTTTCTCCGCCTGGTTGATGGCGCGGATGCACGCAAACACCGACGCGTCAAAAAGGTCGATGCGGTGCTCCGCCTGTATCTTGTCGTACTGGATAGCGTCGTCGGTCTTTTCCACCGCGGCCACGTTGCTCGCGCAATATTCATACGCTTCCGAGTGGAGGTAGTACAGCCGCCCGTCCTTCGCGGCCTTCTCGATGTGCCGGAAGCCCTGTGATTTGAGATAGTAATACTGCGGTTGATCGATGATCCTGAACCCCGCCGCCGTCATCGCGGGAAAATATTCCTCTCCGGCAAACTTCCGATCGTGTCCGACGGAACGGATATTAAAACCCATCTCGCGCATCGAGACGAACCAGTTGACCACGTCCGCGATGTTGACCGTCGGGCTGTTGCACATCGTGAGCCATCCGTCATCCTGCCAGCCGTAGAGCGGGATCCCGTCCGACTCCGCCTTTGCCGCGGCCTGCGTGATCGGGAAAAACGCGTGCGTGATGATGATGTCAACTCCGTTATACTGCCCGTACAGCGCCGCCGCGGTCAGATCATACATCCGCGACAGGTCAGCGCCGCCGAACCAGTCGATACGCAGCTTCGCCAGATCTTCGAGACTCCAGTTATATTTTTCATCGGAGGCGCGGAACTCCGAAATGTTAAAGTAGGCCCTGACGGAGGACGTGAATACATTGAGCGATTTTGCCAGAAAATCCTTCCGCTGCTGCGGGTCGTTCTGGGCCTGCAGAGCATCCGCCATCATGTCCGACGGGCGGATCGTGATCCCGAACGCAGGATTCGCCATCTCGTGAACAACGGGATTTGTATAGTCCACGTTCCCATTCTCATCAGGATTCGCGCACGCCATAAACACGAAATACTGCTCGTCCGTGATCGTTCCGTCGAGAATCCCGCGGCAGTACTTCAGGCGCTGCCCGAGGAACCCCTGTTCATTATCGCCTGCGGTTGTGATCCCGATCATCAGTTTGTTTGTGTACGCCTTCATCGCCTCTTTAAACAGGTTGTACTGCTTGGGCGACTTATAAGCGTGGATCTCGTCCGCGATGGCAATATTACAGTTAAGCGAATCCTGTGCGTCCGGGTTTGCCGCGAGTGCCCGGATAAAAAACGATCCGGATCCGATCTCACAGGACATCGAGTGCTCGTTGTTGTTATCGATGACTTTGATGCTTCCGCCGGGCTTGCCGCGCACCTGCTTCTCGCCGAGCAATTCCGCGTTGTAGTTAAGCACGTTGAAAGACTCCAGCGACTGCATCAAACTCGCCGCGGTAATGTAGCATTTCGACCCGGACGCCCGATACCACAGCGACAGCGCCCACGCGAGAGCCGCGGCGAAATGCGTCTTTCCGTTCTTCCGCGGGACGAAAATCATCGCCTCATGGAATCGGACGATCTCCGTATCTTTCAGCCGGAACCCGAGCAGGTTATAGATGATGAACTTCTGGAACGGCTCCAGCAGAAGCGGCTCGCCCCTCAGCGGCGTTCCGTCAAGACGTTCCCCCTGCTGATGCTTGATGGTCGACTCGATGATCCCGATGCAGAACTCTGGGCCTGCCGGGTTAAACTCATAATCCTTATTCTCCAGATCCCGGAAGAACCGCTCGACCATTTGCCGCGTCTCGGTGCAGGCTATTTTCTTTCCGTCCCTTATGTCCTCGGCGTACTTCAGCACCTCCGGCCAGTTACGCGCCGCCGCCAAGTCTCTCAAGAGCTTCTTCAAGAGCCGTTCCTCTTTTCTTTTCCGTCTTCAGAGCGGATTCGTTCAGGCGCTTCAGTCCTGCCGGCGTGAGCCCCAGATCCCGCCAGTAGGCCAGCGCATCGCGATTAAGCACCGTAATCACTCGGAGCGCGGGATTCTGCTCGATATTCGTCGCGCCGCCCTTGTTGGTATGCTCGACGACAAGCTCGCATCCAGAGTCCTCGAACGCCTTCTGAGCTGCGTCGCGTTTAGCCAGGATGTCCGCGAGAGTGTCGATCACGGCGTCGAAGAATACCTGATAGGTTCCTGCCGCTTTCGCCGCTTCCGTGATCTGTATTGTCCACTCTTTCTTATCCACAGTTAACCCTCTTAAACTTCAGCAACCCTCAGAGTTGGAAAAAC
>JAFOIS010000270.1 GCA_017420605.1 Lachnospiraceae bacterium
GCCCGCCGAACGGAACATGTACCAGGTCTCCGGATCCCCTTCCCGGACCGCCGTGCCTCCGGCCGCGTCCTTCACCGCGGTGTCCACCGTGACCGGGTAATAATCCTGCTCCATGTACGGATAATAGGCGTACTCCACGATCCCGCCGGCGTCGCGTGTCGCGTAAACGATCACCAGCCGCGGCCCGTCGGGATCGTCCGGCTCTTCTTCCGCAGCCGGCGTCACGGCCGGCGAAGGAGCCGGCGCCGGAGTTTCGGCCGGGACCGGCACACTCTCTTCGACCTGCTCATTTTCCGCTCCCGCGGTTCCGAGACCGAACCCGATCGGCGAAAAAAGGAGCACCGCCGCCGCGGCAGCATAGAAAAGGGTACGGAGATACGTCCTGCCGCTCTTCTTCCGGGCAGGTGTCTCCGTCTTCGGGTATTCGCCGGGCATGACATAATCCGGCACGACCGCCGTATCTTCCGGCGGAACGCTGTCTTCCGCGCGGCGGTATCCGTCTTCCTCTTCCCGGGAAGAAGTGCCGTATAACTCTTCCGGTACGCCGAAATCCTCGCGCGTTACCGGATAGTCGCCGGAAGAGGGGCCGTGTCCGCCCTGTGTCGCTTTCTTCACGTGCGCTGCCCTCTCCGACTGTTATTTCTGATGTACGTCTACCTGCGGGAACGGGACCTCGACGCCGGCCTTGCGGAACTCCAGGAAGAGTTCGCGGTTGAGCGCGCGGGCTGCGCCGTAAATGTCCTTGTCGTTGACTTCGGCCACGAACTTGAGGTCGACCGAAGAATCGGAAAGGGCGTCCACGCCCAGATACACCGGCTTGCTGAGCATGATGTCGCTGTGACGCTCGAAAATGCCGTCCATCATGGCCGGGATCTTTTTCTCCAGCGCTTCGAGATCCGTCTCATACGGGATGCCGATGGCGCTCACGGCGCGGGAGGAATGATCCGACCGGTTCAGGACGTTGTTCATGTCCGAATTGTTGATGATCTTGACGTTTCCGCCCGGATCTTCGATGCAGGTGGTGCGGATGCCGATGCTGGTGACCTTTCCGCGGAACCCGCCGACCTCGATAAAGTCACCGACGTTGTACTGGTTCTCGAAGACCATGAAAAGCCCGGTCACCAGGTCGGATATCAGGCTGTTCGCGCCGAAGCCGATCACGAGGGCCAGGATTCCCATGCCGGCGACGATCGTTCCAACGTCCGCGCCGAAAATGGAAAGGCCCCAGCAAAGGATCACGATCCCCGCAATATACCGGAGCACGTTGTCAACGAGGCTGATGATCGTCTGCGCACGGTGGCTCTTCGGCTTTCCGAGGCTCAGGATGAGCTTCAGCACGTTTTCGACCGCGATCACCGCGCCCGCCATCAGAATGACGCGGAGGATCGCTTTTCCGTTCAGGGAGAAATTCTCGAACGCGCTGCCGGGCGACGGAAACGCGCCGGTCGCGACGCCGATCCCGAGCGCCGCCGCCGCGACAAGAAGGCTTACAATGATCTTTACGAGCACCGGTTTTGTTTCAGGACTTTTCATTTCCGTATATCTCCTCTTGTGGACGTATTGAAATGCTTATGCCTGACGCAGCGAGTATTCCTTTATTTCGTTTTCGCGATCGCGGCGTCGATCATGCGGCAGGTCTCTTCGATCCGCGGGATATCCTCTTCCTTATATTTCGGGAACGGCTTGCGCATCTCGCCGGCATCCACGCCTTCGCGGCGTCTTAAGACTTCCTTTGCGAGCGAATACAGCCACCCTTTGCCGCCGGCGATGTACTGGATGATGCGGCAGATATCCGCCTGGACGTCCTTCGCCTTCTCGAATTCGCCGGCGTTGACATATTCGTTGGCTTTGAGGTACAGTTCCGGCATCATGGTGTAGGTGCCGCCGATGCCGCCGTCCGCGCCCATGATCCGGCCGGAGACGAACTGCTCGTCCGGGCCGTTGAAGACGACGAAGCCGTCTTTGCCGCGGACCTTTTCACCCGCGTCCTTGAAGATCCGGATATCGAATCCGGCCATCGAAGTGTTCTTTACGCCGATGACCTTCGGATTCTCAAGCATCTTGTTCAGCATCGGCACGGTCAGGGAAATGCCCGTCAGCTGCGGGATGTTGTAAATGATATAATCCGTATCCGGGGCGGCCGCGGAAATGTCGTTCCAGTAATCGCAGATCGCATATTCCGGAAGTTTGAAATAGATCGGCGGGATCGTAGCGATGGCGTCAACGCCCATCTTCTCGGCATGGGCCGCCAGTTCCTGCGAATCGCGGGTATTGTTGGCCGCCACATGGCTGATGACGGTGACCTTCCCCTTTGCCACTTCCATGATCGCCTCCAGCTGCGCCTTGCGCTCTGCGACGTTCTGGTAGACGCATTCGCCGGAAGACCCGGTCACATAGAAGCCCTGTACGCCTTTGCCGATGAGGAACTCCGCCATTTTCTGCGTAAGGCCGAGGTCGACGTCGCCGTTTTTGTCGTAGCAGGCCCAGAAAGCCGGAAATACGCCCTGATACTTTTTGATATCCATGAATCTTTCCTCCTTATGATTCCCCGCCGGGATCCCTTTTTTTATCCTTTTTCAGCCCGGACCGAACCGCCGCGCCACATGCCGCGCGGGGTCTTCCGGAACAGTTTCATCATAGCATTGCGCATACGGACGGCGCAATCATTTCCCCATCTTACACCATCTTTTCCGGACGGACCGCTTCGTCGTACTCTTCCGCGGAAAGATACCCCTTCCGGAGCACCGCCTCCCGGAGCGTCAGCCCTTCTTTGTGCGCAAGGTGCGCGCACGCGGCCGCGTTCTCATAGCCGATCTTCGGCGTAAGGCAGGTCACCAGCATGAGCGACCGGTCGAGATTCTCCTTCATTTTTGCGCGGTCGGCCGTAAGGCCCGCAAGGCAGTGGGCCGTGAACGAGCGCATGGCGTCCGCAAGGAGATTTGCGGACTGCAAAAGGTCATGGGCGATGACCGGCATAAAGACGTTGAGCTCGAAATTGCCCTGGGAGGCCGCGAAACCGATGGCGGCGTCATTTCCCATGACCTGAACGGCGACCATCGTGAGCGCTTCGCACTGGGTCGGATTGACCTTGCCGGGCATGATCGACGAACCGGGTTCGTTTTCCGGGATCCGGATCTCGCCGATGCCGCAGCGCGGCCCGGAGGCAAGGAGCCGTACGTCGTTCGCGATCTTGAGAAGGTCCGCGGCCAGCGCCTTCATCGCGCCGGACAGGAAGACGCACGCGTCCTTCGACGTCAGCGCATGGAATTTATTCTGCGAGGGCGAAAACGCGATCCCTGTCTCTTCGGAAAGGATCCCGCACACGCGGCTGTCGAAGCCCGCGGGGCAGTTGAGGCCCGTGCCGACCGCGGTGCCGCCGATCGCGAGGGTGTGCGTATGGCCTGCGGCTTCGCGGATCATTTCCTCCGCCTCATCCAGCATGCCCCTCCAGCCGGAGATCTCCTGCCCGAAGGTAAGGGGTACCGCGTCCATAAGATGCGTCCGTCCGATCTTGATCACGTCACGGTTTTCTTCCTCAAGGCGCAGAAGTTCCCGCTTCATCGTACCCAGCGGGGGAAGGAGCTTCTCCTCCGCCGCAAGGGCCGCCGCGATATGCAGCGCCGTCGGGAAGGTGTCGTTCGAGCTCTGCGAACGGTTGAC
>JAFOIS010000271.1 GCA_017420605.1 Lachnospiraceae bacterium
TACTGGCGCATCACGAAATTCATCGACGGCACTTTCAGCCGGGAGATCGTGGAAAAGCCGGAAGATTTTGCCATGACGGGAAAGGCGTTCGGGCATTTCCAGAGCCAGCTTTCCGACTATCCGGCGGAAACGTTGTACTATACGATCCCGGACTTCCATAATACGCGGGCACGGTATCAGAATTTCCTGAAAGTACTTGAAAACTGCATCCCGGAACGGAAAGCGCAGTGCGAAGAGGAGATCCGTTTCATTCTCGGGCGGAGGGAACTTGCGTACTATTCGATGGACAGCTATGAACGCGGGGAACTGCCGATCCGTGTCACACACAACGATACGAAGATCAACAACCTTTTGATCGATGAGAAGACGGGGCAGGCGATCTGCGTGATCGACCTCGATACGGTCATGCCGGGCTTTGCGATGACCGATCTCGGAGACGCCATCCGGTCCGGCGCCTGCACGGCGGTGGAGGACGAACCGGATCTTTCGAAGGTCCATTTCGATATCGGACTTTTTGAGGCGTTTACCGGAGGATTTATCGAAGGCTGTGCCGGGACACTGACGCCGCGCGAGATCGAACTTTTGCCGATGGGCGCGCTGATCCTTACCTACGAGCAGGCGCTGCGGTTCCTGCAGGATTACCTGATCGGCGATCCCTACTTCAAGATCGCCTACCCGGAGCACAACCTTGTCCGGACGCATACCCAGATCCGCATGGTCGAGGAGATGGAGCAGCAGTGGGATAAGATGCAGGCCGTCATGAAGCGGCTCCGGTAAGATACGGCCGGATCTTCGAAAAGAAGATGCCGCATTTGCAAAAATGCCTGCGCACTAAGGTGCGCAGGCGTTCTTTTACTGCCGGTTTCCCGGGATCCGTCGTCAGACGTGCGGCGTTTCGTCGCCGAGAAGCTGGGCGAGGATCTTGTCCTTCACGAGCGGGACGTTGATCTCGCGGATCTTCTTGCGGAGCGGAAGGACCGAGCGCGGGGAGACGGAAAGCTCGTCGATGCCGATGGATAGGAAGGCTTCGGTGAGCTCCAGGTCCGCGCCGAGTTCGCCGCAGATGCCGATCCAGATGCCGTTCTTATGCGCATTGTCCGCGGCGATCTTCAGAAGCCGGAGGATCGCCGGATGATGCGGATTGAAGAAGCGGCCCAGGTCGGAGTTCTGCCGGTCGCAGGCCAGCGTATACTGCGTCAGATCGTTCGTGCCGCAGGAGAAGAAATCGACTTCCTTCGCAAGACGGTCACTCATGATGGCGGCGGCCGGCGTCTCGATCATGATACCGAGCTCGACCTCGTCGCTGTACGGGATCCCTTCGGCATCCAGGTCTTTCTTGACGCGTTCGCACATTTTCTTCGCTTCGCGGACTTCCCAGACGGAAGTGACCATCGGGAACATAATGCCGAGCTTGCCGTAGACGGAAGCGCGGTACAGGGCGCGGAGCTGCGTGTAGAAGATCTCCGGACGGTTGAGGCAGATACGCAGCGCGCGGTTGCCCAGCGCCGGGTTCTCTTCCTCGGGCATATTGAAATACGCGATCTGTTTGTCGGCGCCGATATCGAGCGTGCGGATCACGACTTCGCGGCCGCCCATGTTCTGCAGGGCCTTCTTATAGGCCTCGAACTGGTAATCCTCGGTGGGATAGTCGTCGCAGCTCAGGTACAGGAATTCCGAACGGAAGAGGCCGACGCCTTCGCCGTCGTTGGCAAGGACGTTGTCCACGTCTTCCGGATTGCCGATGTTGCAGTAGACGCGGACCTTCTGGCCGTCGATGGATTCGCTCGGTTTGCCTTTGAGCTGTTCGAGCATTTCGCGCATCTTCTTCTGTTCAGTCTGTTTCTTGAGCAGAATGGCTTTCGTTTCGACGTCTGCGTCCACGACGATCTTGCCGGTGCCGCCGTCGATGATGACTTCGCGGCCTTCGTATTCCTTTTTGACCTGGTCGCCGAGGCCGATGATGGCCGGGATGCCCATCGTGCGGGCGAGGATCGCGGTGTGGCTTGAGCCGCTGCCGCCCTCGGTCACGAAGCCGAGGATCTTGCTCTTGTCGAGCTGGACCGTCTCGCTGGGGGCAAGATCGTCCGCCGCAAGGACGACCGGGACGTCCGAATCGATGCCGCCGGCCACGACGCCCAGAAGGATGTTCAGGATCCGGCCGGAAACGTCTTTGACGTCCGCCGCGCGGGCCTGCATGTAAGCGTCGTCCATGGACGCGAACATTTCCGCGAACTGGGCCGCCGTATCGGAAACAGCCGCTTCCGCGTTGGCTTTTTCTTCTTTGATGGCGGCTTCAATGGCTTCCTCGTAGTCCAGGTCTTCCGCCATCATCTGGTGTGTTTCAAACAGCATCGCGGCTTCGTCGCCGGCTTCGGCACGGGCCTTTTCAGCCAGTTCGCCGAGTTCCTCGACGGCTTTCTCCTGCGCGGCTTTGAAGCGTGCCCATTCGGCGTCCGTGTCGGCCGCCTCGTAACGCGGGACGGTGTTGTCCGCACGTTTGTAGAAGTAGAGCGGTCCGAGCGCTACGCCCGTCGATACGCCTTTACCCTGAATCGTGATCATGTATTCTCCTCTCTGCGGGACGCCGCGCCGGGCGGAGCCCCTTTGTGTTCCGGATACGAAAAATGCGGCTGCACGGGATGCAGCCGCAGATGCGTTGCCGATTAAAGGTTCTCTTTCAGATACGTTTCGATCGCGGCGGCGACGGCTTCTTCGTTCTCGCCTTCGACGTTGACGGTGATCGTATCGCCCTGCTTGATGCCCATGCCCATGAGGGCCATCAGCTTCAGCGCGTTCACGGACTTTTCACCCTTGGCGATGGTGACGGTCGCGCCGGTGAATTCCTTGATCTTCTTTACGAGGTTTCCGGCAGGACGGGCGTGGATGCCGACGGGATCCGTGATCGTGTACTCAAATGATTTCATTGCGTTCCTCCTTATTTTTTAACAACGTTTGCTTTCCGCAAATCGTATCGCCTGTTACAAATGCATAAAAATTATACTATGGAACGGCCCTGCGTGCAAGCAAAAGCGGCACGTCCCCGCTCCGGCACCTGCTTTAAGACGCCGCGCGGCTTTATTCCGTCACCGTGTAATACGCGACTTCGTCGATCTCGCGGTTCGTGCCGACGATGATGTCTTTCCCTTCCGCATCTTTGAAGTGAAGGGCGTTGGCGCAGCCGGTGTTCTTATCGATGTAATCGAACGTATAGTCGCCCGCTTCCGCGTCCCAGCGGACCGCGATCGTGTCCTTCGTGCCTTTTCTCCAGCCGACGATCCAGCTCGGACGGCCGAGAAGCTCGCAGGCCCAGGTGGCGTGCAGCATTTCCGTGTCCTTCTCCGGGAAGGAAAGCTTCCACTGCGGGACGTAATTGTCGTGCTCGTCGAGGTGCCAGATCGTGAGCGAATTGCCGTGGAACGGGCTGATGAGGCCGAGTTCTTCCTTTCCGTCGCCGTCGAAGTCGACGAGGACGGCGTCACTGGTCGGGACGGTGAGGAGCTGTTCCACTTCCCAGTCGGCGCCGAGCACGGCGGGCGGGCTGAAGAGGAACGCGCCGTCTTCGCAGCCGATGAGCGCCGCGTCATGGCCGCCGCGGCTTACTTTCGCGTAGCCGTGGTTCTTCAGCATATCTTCGGCGATGAGGTCGAGCGGAAGAAGGTTCCCGTCGCCGAATTCCGAGAGGTCGTCCGGCAGAACGGCGCCGTAGCATGCGCCGGTGAAGCGCCAGTCGTTCTTGTATTCGTGGCCGGTCTTGAGGCAGCAGACGATGAGGTAGTTTACGCCGCCGCGGCGGAGGATCCCGAAACGGTGGACGAACGGGGCCTCGCAGAGCGTGCGGATCTCCCAGTCGCCTTTGCCCTTCCTCGTGGCGATCACGATCTTCGCGTTCTTCGAGTCATTCGGCGAGTAGAATTTGTGCGTCGCGAGGAACTGGCCGTCGGCACCCGGGACCGGGGTCATGGTCATGACGCCGCCGGGTTCGGTCCAGACGGTTTCGAGTTCCGTACCGTCCTCGGCAAAGAGGAGGCACTTGTCCGTTTTTTCGGCGGCGACGAGGAAGCAGTGCTTTCCCTCGACCGTCACTTCCGACATCGCATAGCATTTTGACAGATTGGAAATAACCTTCTTTTCGACCTTCATGTATGATCTCCTTATTTTGTGCGCCGGCGGGCGGCGTTGCGGTGCAAATTTTCCGCCGTCGGGATACCGCGGACCGGCGGAGAGGGCTTCAGGGCCTTTATGCTTCCTGTCTGTCCAGGATGGCGGACATGGACGAGCAGGCGAATTTGATATCTTCCTTCCAGGCCGGACTGCCGACGTCCCACATTTCCGTGACGAAACGGCGGATGCCGAGTTCCCAGGCTTTTGCGATCACGGCCTCGAAATCGACGTGGCCGGTCAGGAACGGGATCTCGCGGAACTTGCCCGGGACCGTTTCCTTAAGGTGCAGCGCCACGATATGGCCGCGGCCGGTCTCAAGGTCGTCAAGCACGCTCGTGCCGTAGGTCTTCGCGGCGTTGGTGAGGTTGCCGGAATCCGGATAGACGCCCAGATACGGGCTGTTGATAAGGTTGACATAATGCATGGACTTCTCGGTCGTGTTCATGAACGGCGTTTCCATGGTCTCGAAACCCATCAGGATCCCGTACCGCGCGGCCATGCGCGTCGCCTTCGCGAGGTTCTCGCGGAAAAGGCGCTCGCTCTCTTCGGTCCCTTCCTCATAATATACGTCGTAGCCGGCAAGCTGGATGATCCGGATCCCGAGGTCGTCCGCGAGGACGATGGCTTTTTCCATGATCTCCATGCCGCGCGCGCGCACCGCGGGATCGGAGGCGCCGAACGGATATTTGCGGTGGCCGGAGAGGCACATGCTGCGGATCGTGATGCCTTCCTCCTTCATCAGACGGACGAGCTCGAGCCGCTCATCCTTCGTCCATTCGAGGCGGGCAAGCTTGTCGTCGGTCTCGTCGATGCTGATCTCGACGAAATCGTAGCCGCATTCTTTCGCGCAGCGCAGCTTTTCCTGCCAGGTCATGGTCTTCGGCATTGCCTTTTCGTAAAGGCCGATCGCGTAGGGCTTCATGGAAATTCCTCCTGCATTTTCAAATGAACATAAAAACGAACAAATAAATGAACATATAAATTTGTATCGCCATGCGGCATCCAATAAAGGAAAGAAATCGGACTCCGGGAAGAAAGAAGAGGATCTCCGGCAGCCGGAGGCCGTGCCGCAATGCTACGAATTGATTATAATATGAGGAACTTCCGATTTCAATAGACATATGGTCCGCAATTTTCATATATATGAAGGAGTGTAATGCACATATATGTAAAACTTTTTTCGTCGTTTTGCTGTATGAACATGCCGGCCGGATGCAGAACAGAACACATAGAAACAAAGAAAATACTGAAAAAACGCGGTTTTCCGAATGAAAACTTAACGGCAATATGCACAACAACAAAAAGCAAAACGCACAGAGCAAAAAGAAAAGAACATAAAAACGAACATTTTCCGATTGACATTGCGCCGGGAATGAAATATAGTCAAATCGTATCTGTACGCTCTAAATGGGAGGAATCTGTCGTGAGCAAAATTTCTGAAATGACCCGCGAAAGCTGGATCAAGAGCACGTTCCCGGAATGGGGCACCTGGCTTGTCGAAGACATTGAGAACGCTGTCGTCGAGCCCGGCAATGTTGCGATGTGGTGGCTTGGCTGCACCGGTATCTGGTTCAAGACCCCGGGCGGCGCGAACATCACGATCGACCTGTGGTGCGGCAACGGCAAGCGCACGCACGGCGACGGGAAGATGAAACCCGGCCATCAGATGGCGAATATGTGCGGCGGGCGCCTGATGCAGCCCAATCTCCGCAACGTTCCGTTCGTGATCGATCCGTTCGCATTCAAGCAGGTCGACGCCGTTCTGGCAACGCATTATCACCAGGATCACATGTCCGCGGAGTGGGCGGCGCATGTTATCCAGTCCGGCATGACCACAACGGACGAAGACGGCAATGAGATCCCGGTCCCGTTCATCGGCCCGCTCAAGTCCGTAGAGACCTGGGTGAAGTGGGGCGTTCCGGAAGAACGCTGCCGCATCGTGAAGCCGGGCGACGTGATCAAGATCAAGGACCTCGAGATCGTCTGCCTCGACAGCTTCGACCGTACCTGCATCGTTACCACCGACTCCACCGGCGAAGACCGCGAAGAACTGACCGGCAAGTGCCCGACCGATATGGACGAGAAGGCCGTCAACTATCTTGTGAAGACCCCGGGCGGCAACATCTATCACTCCGGCGATTCGCATTTCTCGATCTATTTCGCGAAGCACGGCAAGGATTACGACATCGACGTCGCGTTCGGCTCCTTCGGCGAGAACCCGATCGGCATGCAGGATAAGATGACCTCGATCGACGTGCTCCGTATGGCCGAGAACCTCCGCTGCAAGGTCGTCATCCCGATCCACTGGGACGTCTGGACGAACTTCCAGGCCGACTGCGAAGAGATCCGCGTGCTTTACGACTTCAAGAAAGACCGGAACGAATACAAGTTCCATCCGTTCTTCTGGCAGGTCGGCGGCAAGTACACCTATCCGGCGGATAAGGACAAGATCTACTATCACCACCGCAGAGGCTTCGAGGACTGCTTCGAGCATCCGCAGAACATTCCGTACCGTTCCTGCCTGTAAGGCAGAATCACCGAGGATCGCGCCGCGGCGGGGTCCGTATGAAAGGAGAAATTCATGGGCTCAGTATTAGAGAAGATCGTTGAACAGAAGCATTACTCCTTTATCGACGGCGAAGGGGTGACCTGGCAGGAAGCGGTCCGCCTTTCGGCGCTCCCGCTGGTCGCGGACGGCACGGTCTCGGAAGAGTACTATAAACAGATCGTCGCCTGCATCGAGAAGTACGGTCCGTACGTCGTGTTCGATCACAACGTCGCCATGCCGCACACCACCGAGAACGCGGAAGGCGCGTTCCGTACCGGCGTCGGCCTCATGATCTGCGACAAGATGATCGACTTCGGCGAGGACGAGGACGGCGAGAAGAAGGAAGCGAACCTCTTCTTCACGCTTTCCGCCGCGAATGCCGACGAACACATGGACAACATCGCGCAGCTGTCGAACATTTTCATGAACGACGACCTTCTCGACGCGCTGGCGGCCGCGAGAACGCCGGAGGAGATCCTCAAGGCGGCCGCGGATTTCCCGTGCGACGAAGAGTAAGCGGCGATGCCCGCCCAAAGCCGGAACGCCCTCCGGGGCAAAGATCGAACCCGATAACAGCTGATACACCTACACCAAGAGAGGGGAAAAAATGTCTGCTGTATTAAATGTTTTAAACGCTATCTGGTCGTTCTTCGCGACCTACATCCTGCAGAAGGCGCCGTACATGGTCGGCTTCCTGACGCTGCTCGGCTACTGCCTGATGGGCAAAAAGTGGTACGACACCCTTGCCGGAACCCTGAAAGCCATCATCGGTATGCTCATCCTTAACGTCGGTTCCGGCGGACTGACTTCAAACTTCCGTCCGATCCTTGCCGGCCTTAAGGACCGCTTCAACCTGACGGCCTGCGTCATCGACCCGTACTACGGCCAGAACGCGGTCACCGCCGGCGTCGAAGAGACCTTCGGCAAAGGCTTCTCGCAGGTCATGACGCTGCTGCTCATCGCATTCATCGTCAACATCCTGCTCGTCCGTTTCAACAAGATCACCAAGTGCCGCACGCTGTTCACCACCGGCCACGTCCAGGTGCAGCAGGCCGCTACCGCTTACTGGCTGATCCTCTTCGCCCTGCCGGCGCTCCGTGAGAGCAACGTTGCCCTGCTCATCGTCATGGCGGTCGTCCTCGGCGCTTACTGGGCGGTCGGTTCCAACCTCACCGTCAAGCCGATGCAGGAACTGACGGAAGGCGCCGGCTTCGCGATCGCGCACCAGCAGATGTTCGGTATCCGTCTCGGCTACTTCCTTGCTGACAAGCTGTTCGGCGACAAGGGCGGCAAGCGCAAGGTCAAAAAGGTCGGCGAAATGGAAATGCCCGGCTTCTTCTCGATCTTCAATGAAAACATGGTATGTACCGCGATCCTGATGACCTTCTTCTTCGGCATCATCATGTGCGTCATCGGCAAGCCGTTCTTTGTGGAAAGCGGCGCGACGAAAGAAACCGAAAGCTTCGTATACTATGTATTCAACACCTCCCTGCAGTTCGCGGTTTATCTGGCGATCCTGCAGCTCGGCGTCCGCACCTTCGTTACCGAGCTCACCGCTTCCTTCCAGGGTATCGCGGACAAGCTCCTTCCGTCCTCGGTTCCGGGCGTTGACTGCGCGGTCTGCTACGGTTTCGGCGATTCCAACGCTGTTACCTTCGGCTTCCTTGCAGGTCTGACGGGCCAGATCGTGGCGATCATCACCCTGATCCTTGTCGGTTCCCCGACCATCATCATCTGCGGTTTCGTGCCGGTCTTCTTCGACAACGCGACCATCGGCCTCGTTGCGAATGAAAAGGGCGGCCTCAAAGCCTGCCTCATCATCCCGTTCTTCTCCGGTCTTATCCAGGTCTTCGGTGCGGCGCTCATCGCCGGCTGGGTCGGTCTTGCCGACTACGGCGGATACCTCGGCATGTTCGACTGGGATACGGTATGGCCGGCCATGACGGTCCTTATGCGCTATCTCGGATATGCGGGCGTTGCGATCTGCGTTATCGTTCTGCTTGCAATTCCGCAGATCGAGTATAAAATGGATCCGGAAGGCTACTTCCTGATCACGGAAGACTATGACGCTTACGTAGAACATAAGGCTGCGAAAGCGGAAGCAAAGGCGAAATAAGCCTGCTTAGATCCCGCATTCGCGTAAAGACAGAAGAAAGGAAAAAACAAAATGGCTAAACTCGATGGAAAAAGAATCCTTGCCTGCTGCGCCAACGGCGCCGGCTCGTCGCTCATGATGGAGAACGCGATCAAAAAGGTTATGACCCGCAACGGCATCAAGCTGGCGGAGCTTCGTCACTGCGCGGTATCGGAAGGCAAGAGCGCTGCCCGGAATTACGACGTTGTCTTATTTGCGCGGCCGTTTGCCAAGACGTTCGACGGCATCCAGGGAACGACCCTGATCCCGCTCAAGAACGTTATGTCCGACAAGGAGATCGAGGCGGCCCTGAAGGAAGCTGGTCTTCTGGACTGACCGCGGATGCAGCGGCGGGACCGCTTCACGGGTAGGAAACGCCGCGTAGAATGAAATGGAAAGGTCCGGGAGCGCCGAAAGGCACTTTCCGGACCTTTTTCGAAAGAGCGGGCGCAAAAGAGGCGCCCCGCCGACAGAACGGAAACTGCGGTAGAGAAATGATCAGGACTGTGATTTTTGACGTCGACGACACGCTGTACAGTTTTCACGACGCGGACGTCCACGCGAAGGATGCGCTCATAGCCTATACGAACGAAATGTTCGGATGGAGCGGCGAGGAATTCATGCGCCGGCATAAGGCGGCTTTTGAGGAGATCCTCGGCGTCTGCGGAAGAAGCGGCGGACTGCGTACGAGGCTCATACGGTATCAGACGATCCTGGAGAGAGCTGGAAAGCCGATCCACCCGCACGCGATGCGGATGGATGGGATCTACTGGGAGACGCTCCTGGCCGATATCGTTCCGAACGAGGGCGTACCGGAATTCATGGCGTATCTTAAGGACAGAGGGATCCGGATCGGGATCGGCTCCGATGCCATCGCCCTGCAGCAGTTTTCAAAGCTGGAAAAACTCGGTCTCATGGGATTCGTGGATTTCATGGTCACCTCGGAAGAGGTGGATATTGAAAAACCGGCCGCTCACTTTTTCGACCGGTGTCTGGAAAAGAGCGGCTGTCTGCGGGAAGAGATCGTATTTATCGGCGACCGCTGCGACAAGGACTATACCGGCGCCGTGAATGCCGGGTTCCATGCGGTCCTCTTTGATCCGGAGGGACGCGCCCCCGAAGAGGCAAAGGCAGTCCTTCACAGTTTCCGGGACGCCGCCGCGCTCATCGCGCAGTGGGAGTAAGATCCGCGTACGGCCCGGAGGTATGCGGAAAGAATCAAGGCAGTATAAACACAGGCAGCGCAGGAATAAGCTATGAGAAATAATCGCAAGGCGGTGGAAGACCGTCAGGCCGAACTGCTCCGGATGGTGACGTCGGAGGAAGAGGTTCCGGTAGAGGAGCTTGCGGAAAAACTCGGCGTTTCAGCCATGACGATCCGCAGGGATCTTTCTCTTCTGAACAGGAGAGGACTCCTTATCCGGACGCACGGGAAAGCGCTGTCGCTTTCATTTGCCGAGAAAAAACAGCAGGAGAACAGGACCGTGGCGGAGTGCCGCGACAGGATCTCCCGTTACGCGGCCGGTCTTGTAAAGGACGGGGAAACGCTTTTCATCAACGGCAGCCGCACAGCCCTCGGGCTTCTGCGCTATCTTGAGGAAAAGCAGGTCAGGGTCATCACCAACAACGGATGGGTCCTTGACGAACAGTATCCGGAGAACGTCCGGGTACGGCTTCTGGGCGGGGACCTTTACGATCACGTCCTGATCGGGGAATATGTGGTCGAGAGCCTGATCGGCCTCCGCGCGGACAAACTGTTCATCGGATGCGCGGCGGTCTATGAGAACGGGGCTTTCCGTTATGATATCCCGACCGAGATCGGCATTAATGAAATGATGATCAGCAGGACGAAAGGAAAGATCTACGTCCTTGCCGATCATACGAAACTGCAGGATAGAGATGTAACCGGAACCGTTTACGGCAGCTGCCGGTATAACATTCCGGTGACGCTCGTCACAGACGACGGCGCGGATCCCGGTATCCTGGAAAAACTCAGGGCGGAAGGGATCGAAACGGTCGTCGTCAGGCCGGAAGACGTTGAGTAAGGGACGGAACGATACCCCGGGGCCGGAGGACGGGCGGGACGGAACCGCAAAGCGCACTCAGACAGGATGTTCCGGAGAGAGGATATAATCCCGGATGATCTCGGCGACGCCGTCGTGATTGTTGTCCAGCGTCGTGACATAGCGTGCCTTCGCAAGGACGTCCGGCGCGGAATTCCGCATCGCGACGCCGTAGCGGGCGGCAAGGAGCATCGGGATATCATTTGCTTCGTCGCCGGCGGCGACTGTATTCTCCGGACGGATCCCGAGACGGTCCGCAAGGCGCAGGAGCGCGTTCCCCTTGTTTACGCCGCAGGGTACGACTTCCAGGTAATACTGGCTGGAGTAGAACAGATCGAGACGGCCTTCGTAAGACGGGCCGATTTCTTCGATAAAGCGGTTCAGCTTACTGCGGGTGACAAGATCGATGAGCAGGAGTTTTTCCGGCTCCCGCGCAAGGGAGCGGATATCGGGGATCACGTCGTACTGCATGCCGATCCTGCCGCAGTAGTAGCCGGCGATCTTATGGTCGCTGTGCTCTTCGATGAGGACGCGTTCCTCGGAATAGGTCTGGATATAGAGGCCGCGCGCGTTTGCTTCATCAAAGAGCGCATATACCGTCGGCAGCGGAATGGAAACGCGGTCGATGACGGCATGGCGGCCGAGATCATAAAGAATACCGCCGTTGTACGCGATCAGCACCGAACCGGGACCGGAAAGGCCGAGTTTCTCCGCCTGCGCGATCGCAGAGACGAGCGGCCGGCCGGTGGTGACGACGAGAAGATGGCCCTGCCGCCGCATTTCTTCGATGGCGAGCCGGTTCCCTTCCGTGACTTCCTTCGCGTCGTTGAGCAGGGTTCCGTCCAGATCGGTAAACAGCGCTTTTTGTTCCATCGGATGTCCTCTTTCATAAGGGTGCCGTAAAGCATGCGGCGGAAGCAGTCAGCAGGTCATTTTTCATTATAAAAGGTCGCCGCCGGAAGCGCAACAGGCGGAACATGGCAGGAGATTCCACTATGGCAGATTTTCAGCAGTTGTTTCTTTATATCCCCGGGATCGTGATCTTTCTGGTCGGCTCCGGCCGGACGAGAGGCTGGATCCGCGGACTGCGCGGAACAGACAGCGCGGACGGCGTCGTAACGGCGTGCGAACACGTGGTCAAAAAGGACGCGAAGGACCGTGACGTTTACAACTTCTACAATGTATCTGTGGAATACATTGACAAAGAGTCCCATCACACGGTCCGGCAGAGTTTCAAGTCGACGTCGGAATACGCGCTTTCGCAGCCGGTCCGCGTCGTACGGGAAAGCAGCGGGAAGACGTCCGTCACCGAAAAGGTCGATGAAGAGATCTTTCATCCGCTTACGATGATGGTCGTGGGTGCCGCGCTGATCCTCCTTGCGCTCTGGCAGAACCAGGGAAAACAGGAACTGGCCATGGCGGCCCTCGCCGCAACGTTCCTGATCTCCGGAGCGGCCCTCATCATCAATTACGTGAAGCTCCGCAAGAAGAACCTCACGGTCCTTGAGGCGACCATCACGGACGTCTATAAGCGGCAGATCTCGAAGGAGACCAAGATCATCCGCGGAAACCGCTTTACCTACTATCCGGTCGTACGCTACGAAGCCGGGGGCAGGGAATGCATCCGCCGGTGCCTCATCAATTCCAGCGGGGAGAAGACGTTTAAGATCGGCGACACCATGAAGCTTTACCTGGAGCCCGCGACCGGCGCGGTCCGTGAAAAATGCGCCAGACCGGGCGTCCTTACGGCAGGGATCGTACTTGCGGCGCTGGGGCTTGTGGTAGGCCTCAGCATCCTTTCGGTCCTTCTTTGAGGCCTGAAACGGCGGAAGACATTCCGCGGAAAGATACAGCACATCATGAAAGCACCCCGGAAAACGGGAAAACACGGAGGAAAAAACCTGATGTTAGAAGAACTCAAAAAGATCGTCTATGAAGCAAACATGCTGCTCCCGAAGTACAACCTCATTACCTTTACCTGGGGCAATGTTTCCGGGATCGACCGTGAAAAAGGCCTGGTCGTGATCAAGCCGAGCGGCGTGGATTACGACGTCATGACGGCGGACGACATGGTCGTGGTCGACCTTGACGGCAATAAGGTGGAAGGCGATCTCAATCCGTCCACGGATATGCCGACCCACGTTGAGCTCTACAAGGCGTTCCCGAAGATCGGCGGCGCGGTGCATACGCATTCGCCGTGGGCGACCAGCTGGGCGCAGTCCGGCCGCGGGATCCCGTGCTACGGCACGACCCATGCCGATTATCTCTTCGGCGAAGTCCCGAACGTCCGGGTGCTTACGAAAGAAGAGATGGATGAAGGCTACGAGATGAACACCGGCAAGCTGATCGTAAAGGCGTTCGAAGAACTCGGCCTTGACTATGAAGCCATGCCCGCGGTGCTCTGCCGGTATCACGGCCCGTTCACCTGGGGCCCGACGCCGGTCAATGCCGTCCATATGGCGGTCGTCCTCGAGGAATGCGGCAAGATGGCGGCCCAGGCCGAATGGCTGAACCCGCACGTCCTTCCGGCGCCGCAGCACCTGCAGGATAAGCACTACTACCGCAAGCACGGCGCGAATGCGTATTACGGCCAGGCAAAGAAATAAGCTCTCGGAAAGATAATGCTGCGGCGCCCCGGCGCCGCGGCAGGCGAAGGAGGTCTCCGTGTTCGGCTACGTTACGATCAACAAAGAGGATCTGACGATCCGCGAGTATGAGAGGTATCATTCCTTCTACTGCGGACTCTGTCACACCCTGCACAAAAAGTACGGCCGTACGGGGCAGCTGACGCTGTCCTACGATACGACGTTCCTGTGCGTCCTGCTTTCCGCGCTCTACGAAGAGCCGCTGAAGGTGCGGGAGGGACGCTGCATCGTGCATCCGCTGACAAAGCATACCGAGCGGTACGGCGCGGTCACGGAGTATACGGCGGACATGTGCA
>JAFOIS010000272.1 GCA_017420605.1 Lachnospiraceae bacterium
AACTGCGGCACCCGTCTATCAGCGCCGCCCGCACAGGGTGCGCCGCAGGCGACGCCTTCCGATCGTCCCCCGCAGCAGTTCCCGCAGGGCGATCCGGGGCGGCAGAACCTGCAGCGCCCGCAAAGCCCGCAGGGGCAGATGCAGAACGTGCAGCGCCCGGCCGGTACGCCGAAGGCGCCCGTAAAGAGTCGCGGGACCGCGCTTATTGCCGGGATCCTCATATTCATTACGATCCTGATCGCCCTCCTCATCGGCGGGATCATGCTGCTGCGTACCAGATCGAACCGGATGCGCGCGGGCGAGTCCGTACCGCCGGTGAGTTCGGAAGCCTCTGCGGAAAGCACGCCTTCGGGCGGGAACGATATTCCGGCGACGCCGGTCGTGACGGCGACGCCTACCCCGGAACCCACGCCGGAGCCGCTCGTCGGGTTTGACGCGATCCTCGGCGCCGCGATTTCCGCAGCGGGAGGCGTTTCGATCGATCTCATCACCGTGGACGTGGCGGAATACCCGGATGTCAAGCTTTATTACAGCGTAAAAGACAGGGAAGGCGACGCCTGCATCATGACGTCCCCGACCGCGGGCATCCGCGAAGCGCTCCCCGGCGGCGACGAGATCGAACGCGAGATCCGCAGTATCGAGCGTCTCGAGGGCAATGAGGGGATCGGCTTCGACATTCTCGTCGACAAGTCGAGCAGTATGGAATACGACATGCCGCAGGTCCAGCGGATCCTCACCGAATTCATTCAGAGCATGGATTACGCGTCCGGCGACGCGGCGGAGATCATTTCCTTCGACAGCTACCTGATGTATATGTGCACGTTCACGAACGACGTCTCGAACCTCCTGAACGGTATTTCCAATATGACGCCGTACGGAATGACGGCGCTGTATGACGCGCTCTATACGGGCGTGGAAAACGCGGGGCTCCGCACCGGCGCGAACTGCGTGATCGCCTTTACCGACGGGATGGATAACGTAAGCGTCCATACCTGGCAGGAGGTCATTAACCTCGCCAATGAAAAGGAGATCCCGGTATACCTCATCGGCACGGACGGCGCCGACGCGGGCATCCTTGCCGATATCGCCTCGAAGACCGGCGGCTTCTACTGGAGCCTCGGGTCGATCGGCGATATGGATGAGATCCTGCAGCGCATTTACCGCGAGCAGAAAAACATGTACTGCATCACCTATGCGTCCGACAGCAGCTGGGATCCGTACGCGGAACGGTATGTATCCTGCGCGATCGTGGACGCGGACAACAGGGACATGGGCGCGAGCAGCATGAAGACGCCCATCAAGCCCGCAAAGCGCGCGGACAGGATCCATCACGACAGCCGCTATGAACTCATTGCCGGCGACGTCAGCTGGACCGAGGCCAACGACGAATGCATCCGCCGCGGCGGGCATCTCGTGACGATCGGCTCGCAGCAGGAAATGGACGAGATGGTGCGGATGGCGGAGGCGGCCGGCCTCAAATACGTCTGGATCGGCGGTTATACGTCGGTACGCGATAACGTCGCGTACGGCCACTGGGTGACCGGCGAACCCTTCAGCTACACGGCATGGTATCCGGGCGAACCCTCGCGCAATGACGCGGACGGCACGCCGGAGTTCTACCTCATGCTCTGGAAGGTCGGCGACGAATGGTCCTGGAACGACCAGCGCAACGACGTGATCACAAATACGGGCTTTACCTATTTCATCGGAAAGACGGGGTATATCTGCGAATATGAAGAATAAGCTTGCTGTATTACTGGTGCTCCTTCTTGTCCTGTCTCTTACGGCATGCCACGTCGGCCCGCTCAACCGGAGCGAGGAGTACGTGCCGCCGGAAAGCAGCGCGGAAGAAAGTGTGACGGAAACACCCACGCCGACGCCCACGCCGGAGGAATCTTCGGAAGAAAGCGTCGAAGAACTGAGCGTGGAGGAAAGCTCCGAAGAGGAGAGCGCGCCGGAAAGCGAAGCGGAGGGGCCTGCGGTGATCGCGGCGGAGACGGTCGACAATGCCGAACAGACGGCGCTTGAGGAGAAGGAAAAGGAAGTGGACGCGATCCTCGCCGATCTGTCGACGGAAGAGAAGATCGCGCAGCTTTTCTTCGTCACGCCCGACGCGCTGGCGCGCCGCACCGACGTAACGCAGGTCGGCGATACGGTAAAGAGCGCCTTCCAGACGACGCCGGTCGGCGGACTCATTTTCTTCAAAAACAACATCACGGGAAAGAGCCAGATCCGACAGATGACGGGCGACGCGCAGAAAATGAGCGAGCGCCGGGTCGGCCTTCCGATCTTTCTTTCCGTGGATGAGGAAGGCGGAGAGGTGACGAGGATCTCCGGACGGGATGAGTTTTCGGATATCCCGGAGATCCCGTCGATGCGCGAGGTCGGGGAGAGCGGCAGCGAGACGTATGCCCGCGAGGTCGCGTCGCAGATGGCAGTTTACCTTGCCGATCTCGGCTTCAACATGGATTTCGCGCCGGTGCTCGACGTACTCACGAACCCGGCGAATACGGTGATCGGAAGCCGTTCCTTCGGGAACGATCCGAACCTCGTCGCCCGCATGGGGCTCGCTGTGGCGGACGAGCTTTCCGCGAAGGGCATCATCCCATGCTTCAAGCATTTCCCGGGACACGGCAATACGACGGCCGACACGCACGACGGCTACGCGTACACGGGAAAGGACCTGCAGGGGCTTACCGACTGCGAGCTTATTCCGTTCACAGCCGCGATCGAGAACGGCGCGAAAATGATCATGGTCGGTCATTTCTCGCTGCCGAACGTGACGGGCGATAATACGCCGGCTTCAATGTCGCAGACGATCATGACGGAGATCGCGCGCAACCGGCTGGGCTTCAACGGGATCCTGATCACGGACGCGCTGAATATGGGCGCGATCGTGGGCAGCTACGGCGAGGATGAAGCGGCGGTCCAGTGTATCCTCGCGGGCGCGGATATGCTTCTTATGCCGTCGGATTTCTACGGCGCGTACCGGGCCGTCTGGGCTGCGGTCAACGACGGTACGATCACGGAGGAGAGGCTGGACGCTTCCGTCAAGCGGATCATCCGCGTGAAACTCGGATAAGGCAGCAGAGCCCGAAGGCGGCGGCATCTACGGCGACGACCGTGGAACCGACGGGCGTACCGGCAAGGATCGAGATGAGGATGCCGAGCGTGGCGCAGACGACGGACAGGACCGCCGCGCAGACCGTGACCGACCGGAAGCTCTTGAAAAGCCGCATGGCGGAGAGCGCCGGGAAAATGACGAGCGCCGAGATGAGGAGCGAGCCTACGAGGTTCATGGCGAGCACGACGATCACCGCGATCGTAACGGCGATAAGAAGCTGGTAGCGCTTCGTGCGGATCCCCGTCGCCCGGGCGAAATCCTCATCGAAGGTGACGGCGAAGATCCTGCCGTAAAAGAGAATAAAGACCGCAATGACGGCAAGGGAGAGGATGACGCACAGCCATACCTCTCTTTTTGTAAGCGTCAGGATCGACGTGGAGCCGAAGAGCGTCGAGCAGACGTCTCCCGAAATATTCGCCGACGTCGAAAAAAGGTGCATGAGAAGATAGCCGAAGGCGAGGGCGCCGACGGACAGCATCGCGATCGCGGCGTCTCCCTTGATCTTTGCGTTCTGACCGGTGCGGAGCAGGAGGACGGCGGAGACGACGGTGACCGGAAGTACGACGAGCATCCGGTTCGAAAGACCGAGCACCGCGGCGACGGCGATCGCGCCGAAGGCCACGTGGGAAAGCCCGTCCCCGATGAAGGAGAAGCGTTTGAGCACGAGCACCACGCCGAGCATCGCCGAACACAGCGAGATCAGCACGCCGACGATAAGCGCGTAGCGCACGAACGGATAGGAGAGGTACGCCGCAAGTTTTTCGATCATGACAGGACCTCCTTTTTTTCCGCCGGCTCGGGCTTCCCGGGATGGGTCGCGTAACACGCTTTCGTATCGAAGAAGACCGTTTCTCCGACATGGAGGATGTGTGTGGCGTATTGCAGGGCGGCGTCGATGTCATGCGTGATCATGATCACCGCGATGCCTTCTTTATGCAGCGTCGAGACAGCGGCGTACATTTCCTTCGCGGCGTCGGGGTCGAGCCCCGCGACCGGTTCGTCGAGAAGCAGAAGCGTTTCCGTGGCGCAGAGCGCCCGCGCCAGAAGGACGCGCTGCATCTGCCCGCCGGAAAGCTCGCGGAAGCATTTCCCGGCAAGATTCCGGATACCGAGCCGGTCCATGACGGCGTCCGCCTGCTGTTTTTCTTCCTTTGTCAGGAAGGAAAACGGTTTTTTGCGTCCCTGGAAACCGGAGCGGACGATCTCCGCGCAGGAAGCCGGAAAGTCCTGCTGAACGGCCGTTCTCTGCGGAAGATATCCGATGCCGGTCCGGGTCAGGCCGTCGCCGGTCTCGATCGTGCCGGAAAGCGGCGGAATGAGGCCGAGGAGCGTTTTCATGAGCGTGGTCTTGCCGGAACCGTTCTCGCCGACGATGCACAGGTAATCGCCGCGGTCCACCTTGAAGGTGAGCCCCGAAATGACGGGTTCCCGCTCATATCCGCAGGACAGTTCCGTAACTTTGATGAGTGACATATCGTTCTCCGTATCGTTTTCCGGCCGCAATGCCGGACCGCTTTATCCGCTGCGGCTTCTCAGTACAGTGCTTCTTTCAGGACACCGAGATTCTTTTCCATGATCCCAAGGTAGGTCTCCCCGGCATCGATCTCTTTGCCTGTTACGGACTGCATGGAATCAAGCGTCAGTACTTTCTGATTTTTTGCCGCCGTGTTTTCGATGATCGTCCGCGCGATCCGCTCATCGCTCCCGTCGATCACAAGGACGCAGGGCAGCGACAGGGTGTCGGTCTTTTCCGCCAGGAAGATCACCGTTTCGAAACTCGCTTCGGTCTCCGCGGAGCAGCCGCTGAAGGCGGCGTAGCAGGTGAGGCCGTAGTCATCCGCAAGGTAGCGGAACGGGGAACGGTCACCGAAAAGAAGCGTTTTGCGTCCGGCCCGGCCGACCGCGTCCGTGTAGGCCTGATCGAGCGTATCGAGCTTTTCCGTATAGGCGGCAAGCGTCTCTTCATAGTACGCTTTATTTCCGGGATCCAGTTTGATCAGCGCGTCCGTGATCGCCCGGCAGGATGCCTGCGCGTTCCGCAGCGAAAGCCAGACGTGTTCGTCATACCCGGTCACGTGGGAATCCGCGGAACCGTGTCCGTGGTCCGCATCGCCACCGTGCCCGTCTCCGGCCTCATCCGCTCCGTTTTCTTCCGCCTCTTCCTGCATTCCCTCCAACAGTACTTCTTCCTTCGCAGCATCGCCGAGTACAGACAGCAGATCGACCGCGATCCGGCCGGGGTTGCCCGCATTGCGGAGAGCGTCCCGCACCCAACTGTCCGATTCGCCGCCGACGTAAATGAAAAGGTCGCAGGAGGCGATGGTCATCATGTCTTCCGCCGTCAGCTGGAAACTGTGCATGTCGGTGCCGCTGTCAAGAAGAAGCGTAACGGTCGCGCCGCCGGGATTCTCCCCGAGGAGGTTTTTTACCCAGTCGTATTCCGGGAAGATCGTCGCGACGATGCGAAGCTGCCCTTCCTTCTTTCCGTCCGCGTCCGCCGCCCCGTTTCCGCAGCCGGCAAGGCCAAAGAGGAGAAGAAGGGCGAGAAGGAGAGCGGCCGTGCGCCTTGCCCCGGTGTGCTTTCCGCCTTCGCGCAGGGCTGTTTTCCGTGTGCTCATGACGTACGCACCTCCTGCGGTCCGTCCGCGTGCGGGGCATGGCAGCCGGCTTCCTTTGTGCCGGCGGCAGCATCGCGGCCGCCGCGGCACTTTTCACACAGCCCGTAGAACACGGTGCGCCGCGGATCCAGCGTGAAGCCGTGATGCGCAAGCAGATGTTCGCCCAGCTCGGTGACGGCGGTGCAGTGCACGTGGAAAAGCGTCCCGCAGACCTCGCATTTGCAGTGGTAGCAGGCCGTCTCCCCGCAGTGCGCAGTCCTGTCGATATATTCGAAGCAGGCGGGCGAAGTGCTGTCGATGTTGTATTTGCTTACTTCTCCTTCGTCCACGAGCATTTCGAGCTGCCGGTAGACGGTCGCCTGCCCGATGGAGATGCCGTCCTTTTCAAAATGCCGGCAGACGTCGCCGGCCGTCACGTGGACGCCCGGAACGGTCCGGAGGTACGAAAGGAGAAGATCCCGCTGTTTTGTTTTATATTTTGCCTTTTCTGCCATATTTGCTCCAATTTGAGAAGTGTTCTCAATTTTAGCACCGGCCGCCCTGCCCGTCAATACGGGAATTCCGTCGGGCTGCGGGAAACGCCGGCATAGTATTGTGAGACACGACGCACAGAGGCGGCGAAATTTCATCTTGACATGACGTTTCAGAGTGCTATTTTGTATGGAAAGAAAATGTTAACCTGTCAGCTGAGTATGAGGGAGGCAGTGATATGAATGGGTTAATCATGATGCTGATCGCGATCGTCGTTCTGGGCGGTGGTTATCTTTTTTACGGACGGTGGCTCGCGAAAACGTGGGGGATCGATCCCAAGGCAAAGACGCCCGCGTACGAACTTCGGGACGGCGTCGACTATGAACCGGCGGATACGCGGGTCGTCTTCGGACATCAGTTCGCGTCGATCGCCGGCGCAGGCCCGATCAACGGGCCGATCCAGGCGGCGGTTTTCGGCTGGGTCCCGGTGCTTCTGTGGGTCCTTATCGGCGGCGTATTCTTCGGCGCGGTCCAGGACTTCTCGGCCATGTATGCTTCCGTAAAGAACAAGGGGCGTACGATCGGCTACATTATCGAAGAGTACATCGGAAAACTCGGTAAGAAGCTGTTTCTTCTGTTCTGCTGGCTGTTCTGCATCCTCGTCGTGGCGGCGTTTGCGGACGTCGTCGCGGGAACGTTCAACGGTTTTACCGCGGACGGCGCGAAGATCCCGGCCAACGGCAGCGTCGCGACGACGAGCATGCTCTTCATTCTGGAAGCGGTCGCTCTCGGCGTCCTGCTCCGTTTCTCCAAACTGAACAAATGGGTCAACACCTTTATCGCGATCGCGCTTCTTGTCGGCGGCATCGCGGCGGGCCTTGCATGCCCGGTCTATCTGCCGGCCGGCACCTGGCACGTCATCGTCTTCATCTACATCCTGATCGCTTCGGTCGTCCCGGTCTGGGCGCTTCTGCAGCCGCGCGACTACCTGAACAGCTATCTGCTTGTTTTCATGATCCTGGCCGCGGTCATCGGCATCGTGGTGACCAATCCGAGCATCAACCTGCCGGCCTTTACGAGCTTTACGGTCGAAGGCACCGGCAATATGTTCCCGATCCTTTTCGTCACGATCGCCTGCGGCGCGGTCTCCGGGTTCCATTCCCTGGTATCCTCCGGTACGGCGTCCAAGCAGATCAAGAATGAAAAGAACATGCTTCCGGTCTCCTTCGGCGCGATGCTGCTGGAGTCCATGCTCGCGGTCATCGCCCTGATCGCGGTGGCGAGCTTTGCGTCCGGCGAAGCCGCGGCGGCGGGATACAATACGCCCGCGCAGATCTTTGCGGGCGGCGTCGCCAACTTCCTTGCGAAGATCGGTCTGCCGCATGCCGTCATTTTCACGCTGGTGAACCTTGCGGTCTCCGCGTTCGCGCTGACGTCTCTCGACTCGGT
>JAFOIS010000273.1 GCA_017420605.1 Lachnospiraceae bacterium
GAGGAGTGAAAGAGCGGATCCCTTCCCTGTGCCGGGCACCGGATAAAACGGCGTGAATGTAAAGGACGTCAGGGCCGGCGTGAGCGTATTGTTGATGAGAGACGTGGCGCCGAAAAGAAAGCCGAAGAAGGCGCCGTATTTCGGACCGAGCAGCACCGCGCCCAGAATGACCGGGATATGGATGATGGTCATTTTAATGAAGGGGAGCGGGATAAAGCCGAGCGGCGTGAAAGCCATGATGAGAATGATGGCCGAGATCGCGCCTGCAAAAACGAGAGTACGGGAAGATTTGGCGGAGACACCCGCCTGATTCGATTTATTCATTTTTTACCTCCTGCTACAGTTCTTCCTTCTGAAGATACCGTGCCATCCCTGTGGACAGTTTCATTATATCACGGCGCCTCTTTATTGTAAAGAACAGGCGATCCGTGGTAAAATATATCCAAATGCGCAGACCATGCCGTTATCTTCTGCGCGGGAGAAAGCGGCGCATACCGGGAAAGGCGGATCATAAAGGTGGAAAGTATGAAAGATAAAAAGACAGTGCTCCTTTGTATTACCGGGGGGATCGCCGCCTATAAGATGGCCAACGTCGCCAGCGGTCTTGCGCAGCGCGGCTTTGACGTACATGTGATCATGACGGAACATGCGGCCGAATTCATAACGCCGCTCACCATGGAGACCCTGACGCATAACCGCTGCTATACGAAAATGTTCGACGGTGTATTCGACCAGGAAGTCAGGCACATCGCGCTGGCAAAGGCGGCCGATCTGATCCTGATCTCACCTGCCACGGCAAATGTGATCGCAAAGCTTGCACACGGGATCGCCGACGATATGCTGACCACGACCGTTCTTGCCGCGGGGTGTGAAAAACTCATCGCGCCGGCCATGAATACGGCCATGCTGCACAATCCCGTAACACAGGATAATATCGAGACACTGAAAAGGTACTGCTATACCATCATCCGGCCTGCGACAGGACATCTTGCGTGCGGTGACAGCGGCGAAGGAAAGATGCCGGAGCCGGCGGAGCTGATCGACCATGTCGAGCAGCACCTCGCGTTTGAGAAAGACCTTGCCGGAAAAAAGATCCTTGTCACGGCTGGACCGACCCAGGAAGCTATGGATCCCGTCCGGTATATCACAAACCATTCCTCCGGCAAAATGGGCTATGCGATCGCAAAGATCGCTGCAAGACGCGGCGCCGACGTAACGCTTGTCACCGGACCGGTAGCCCTGGAACCGCTCAGGTTCGTCCATACCATTCCCGTCGTGAGCGCCGCCGATATGATGACGGTCGTCTCGGATGCGGCGCCGCGTATGGATATCATTATCAAGGCCGCCGCCGTAGCGGATTACCGGCCGCAGTACGCAGCCGACCAGAAAATGAAAAAGACAGATGAAGAGCTGTTCATTTCGCTGGAAAGAACGACGGACATCCTGGCATATCTCGGCGCGCACAGGAGAGAAGGACAGTTTCTGTGCGGATTCTCCATGGAAACGCAGGATATGCTTGAAAATTCACGGAAGAAACTCGAAAGCAAGAACCTGGATATGATCTGTGCGAATAACGTAAAAGAAGAAGGCGCCGGCTTCGCCGTGGATACGAACGTGCTGACGCTGATCACGAAGGATACCGAGCGCGCGCTTCCATGCATGTCAAAGGAAGAAGCCGCATCCGAGATCCTCAGCGAGATCCTGAAAAGGATCGGGTAACTGTCATGCAATGAACGTCCGATCGCGGACAGTCCTGCGGCAAGGAGGCGTAAACTATGTTCTACGGGATCGCGACCGGGGCGATCGCCCTCGGTTTCATTCTGGATATCGTACTGAGCGACGCGGAATCTGCATTCCGTCCGTCATCCTGGATCATTCGTCTGATCGATTACCTGGACGAACGGCAGAATCACGGAAGCGATGACCGGAGAGTCAAGAGCGGCGCGGCATGCGCGGCTCTTGTGATCCTGATCCCGGTCGCGACCGCTCTTGTGCTTTCCGTCGCGGTATATAAACTGCATCCCGCGCTGTATTTTCTTCTGGCGGCGGCGTTTGTTTATTTTCTGCTTTCCGGAAGAGAAGTCAGGGATGCGAGCATGGACGTTTATGATGCGCTGCTTAGACGAAACATCATGCAGGCCAGGCAGTCGCTTTCCTACCTGACAGAAGCGGATTCCGACGAATTCGGCGAGCAGGAAATGGTGCTCCGCACTGTGGAGTGCCAGGCGGTACGAACGACGGAACAGCTGTCCGCACCGCTGTTTTACATGATGATCGGCGGTCCGGTCCTGGGATGGTGCTGCCGGACAGTCGTACTGCTCAGCGAGAGGATCGGCATAACGAATGAACGCTATCAATTCTTCGGACGCGCCGCAAGGCGTCTTATGGATATCGCAATGTACCTGCCGTCACGTGTCACCTCTCTGTTTATGGTGGCGGCATCTTTCCTTATGCGTCTTAACGCGTCCGGAGCCCGCCGGATCCTGATCCGTGACGGCGGACAGGGTACGGAAGCGGACGGTATGCGGTGTATCGCGGCTATGGCCGGAGCGCTCTCGCTGCGTCTGGGCGGACCTGTCTTCTTCGAAGGCGTACGCAAAGAGAGGCCGCAGGCAGGCGACGAGGAAAGACCTCCGAAGATCCAGGATATCCGGACCGCAAACCGTCTGATGCTCGTAACGTCTGTACTTATGCTTGCGGCCGCGCTTCTCGTCCGCATTCTGATCGGTGTTATCGCGCATGCGGTCATCAGCTGATAAGGCAAAAAAAACGTACGGTATATCCGTACGTTAAAAAACCGTGCGCCTTTCGTCGAAATGAAACAAACAGACGTTACCTTTCCAGCCGGCTCGATCCCGGCGACCTCCCGACACACGAAAGGATCCGCTTAGTGCTGCTGTGTTCCCACCCTGACACGGTTCACGAAGTTTCGTTGCGGAAGACCGGAATGTCAACGCTGCTTAAAAAGGGCGGCTCCATCCACGTCATCCCTCGGATCGGCATCACCCCTGCTATAGCGGATTTCAGGTACAGGGCGCCGCTGCTGCCCCGGCTGCACGGACCTTTAGTATAACCGAAACCATCGTTCTTGTCAATTTTTTTGCGATGATATATACTTGACCCATGGCTTATGTAGCGTTATATCGAAAATATCGGCCCGAGACATTTGAAGATGTCAAGGGGCAGGAAGCAGTCGTCACAGCGCTGCGGAACCAGATACGGACAGGCCGGATCGGACATGCGTATCTGTTTTCCGGTACGCGCGGTACCGGTAAAACGTCTGTCGCAAAGGTCTTTGCGAAGGCGGTGAACTGTGAAGATCCGCAAGACGGCAGCCCCTGCATGCAGTGCGGCGTCTGCCGGCGGATCGCCGCCGGGGCGTCTCTCAATGTGATCGAGATCGACGCTGCGTCAAACAACGGCGTAGACAATATCCGTCAGATCATCGAGGAGGTCGCGTACCGCCCGACCGAAGGAAAATATAAGGTATACATTATCGACGAAGCGCACATGCTTTCGGCAGGTGCGTTCAACGCGCTGCTCAAAACGCTGGAGGAGCCGCCTTCCTATGTAATATTCATTCTGGCAACGACTGAAGAATGGAAGATCCCGGCGACGATCATGTCCCGCTGTCAGCGGTATGAATTCCGCCGCATCGAAACGGACGTGATAGCCGACCGTCTTACGGAACTTACGCAGAAGAGCGGTGCAAAGGCTGATAAAGACGCTCTTTCCTATATTGCGAAACGCGCGGAAGGCGCAATGCGTGACGCGCTGAGTATCCTCGATCAGTGTCTTGCCTTCTCCGGAGAACGTACTCTTACACTTGACGATGTTCTCGGCATCCTCGGGACAGTCGATACGGCGGTATTCCGCCGGATCGCCGAAGGTATGCGACGGGAAGACGTCAGGGAAGCCGTAGGCGCGTTCCGCGAGGCGGTAGCGGGAGGACGTGACATATCCCAGCTGATATCGGATTTTATCTGGTATTTTCGCGACATCCTGCTTCTTTGCGCGGGAGGAGACGCCGCGATCCCCCTCATCGACAGGACGCAGGATCAGATCAGCGCCCTGCGCGAGGATGCGCGCGGATATACGGCGGAAGAGGTTTCGGAAAAGATACGTGTTCTTTCGGACTTATCCGTACAGCTCAAAACTGCACCGAACGCAAACGTATTGTGCGAAGTCGCGCTGATCCGTATGTGCCGTATGCATGCGGCGGCGCCGGAAGGTTCCGTCACGTACGGCGACGCATACCTTGCGCGTCTTGCGGAACGGATCGAAGCGCTGGAGGAGAGGGCGGACGCTATGTACAGCGCACCGCAGCATATCGTGCCGAACATAACGGAAGAAGACAGCGCTCCGCAGGAGGAAGAGCTGCCTCCTGCGCCGCCGGCACCGGAAGATCTGCAGAGGATCGCGCGGAACTGGTCCTCGATCGTTGAGAAGCTTCCGAACGGTATGCATCTTGCAAAAGTCTTCCTCGGCGAAGCGATACCGAAATATGACCCGCTTTCGGGCGATATGACGCTTTACGCGGAGCTGACGGATTCCTTCTGGGATGCCTATACGGGAAGCGGCGACGTTGAAAAAATGCTCTCACAGATCATTCTGCGTACGGAGGGCGTACAGGCGAAGGTTAAGATCACAAGAAAGCCTGACCGGAAAAGCGCAGATACGGGAATAAAAGATATCCGTGCGATCCTGTCGGAACGGATCCATATGGAGATAGAAGAACAGTAAACGAATCGTAAGCCTTATTAAGAAAGGAATGAATAAAGATGGCAAAACGGGGCGGTTACGGCGGCATGGGAATGCCGGGCAATATGAATAACCTCATGAAGCAGGCGCAGAAGATGCAGAAACAGATGCAGGAAGCACAGCAGGCGCTGGAAGAGTCTGAATTCATCGCGACATCCGGCGGCGGGGCTGTTGAAGTGCATGTAAGCGGAAAGAAAGAGATCCTCTCGCTTAAGCTTTCCGAAGAAGCTGTCGATCCCGACGACATCGAGACCCTGCAGGATATGATCGTTGCGGCGGTCAATGAAGCTTTCCGCAAAGTCGACGAAAGCGCCAATGCGTCGATGGGCAAACTGACCGGCAATCTCGGAGGCTTCGGCGGTGGACTATTTTAGCGGGCACCTTGCCAACCTCGTGACCCAGCTGGGACGTCTTCCGGGTATCGGCACCAAAACCGCGCAGCGTCTTGCGTTCCATATCCTCAGCATGCCGCCGGAGCAGGCGGAATCGCTCGCGGAAGCGATCACGGAGGCACGCGCCAATGTAAGGTACTGCAAAACCTGCTGTACGCTGACGGACGCCGAAGAATGCCCGATATGCAGTAATCCGCAGCGTGACCACGAAACGATCATGGTGGTGGAGACACCGCGTGACCTTGCCGCTTATGAAAAGACAGGACGGTACAACGGTGTTTATCACGTCCTGCACGGCGCCATATCCCCAATGATGGGGATCGGTCCGGAAGATATCCGTATGAAGGAACTGATGCGCCGTCTTTCCGGAAATGTAAAAGAGGTCATTATTGCGACGAACTCCAGCCTGGAAGGCGAAACGACGGCCATGTACCTGAGTAAGCTGATCAGGCCGACAGGCATAAAAACGACACGGATCGCGAGCGGCGTTCCGGTCGGCGGAGATCTGGAATACATCGATGAAGTGACGCTGATGCGCGCGTTGGAAGGAAGAACAGAACTGTGAAGAAGTTTTCGCTTCCGTTTACGATCACATGGAAACGGAAAGACGAAAAACCAAATACGGGCGGCCCTGAAACAGAAGAAGGCATTGCCGCGGACGAGGATGTTGCGGGCAGTGCCGTTCTTCCCGATGAAGAGGAAGACGGGCAGGAAGTAATCACACGCGGCAGAGATGACCGCGCGTTTTCGCTGTCCGGAATAGACTGGCAGGGGCGGGGAAGGCTCTATCTTTTTATAGGAGCCGGTGCGCTTGCGCTTATTATCGCCGCATTCGTACTGAATTATATTCAGAACCGTCTGCCGTACCGGGGCGTAAAAGTGGCGTCGGATACGGAGTATATCTCCGAGAGCGGACAGCAGTATCTCACGTTCGCCGGAAAGATCCTGAAATATTCCGGCGCAGGCGTTTCGCTCATGAACCTTGAGCAGGAAACGATCTGGAATCATCCCGTGCGCTTTTCCGCTCCCACAGCCTCCATGCGGGGAGACTATGTCGTGATCTGGGACAAACTCGGGATGGAAGCCGCTGTGTTTGATAAACACGGGCTCATCGGAACGATCAAGGCGGAAGGACCGCTGATCGCCGCGGACATATCCGAGCAGGGCAGTACCGCGCTTGTCATCGACGACGGCGAAACGGCGATCGTGAAGTATTATACGAAAAACGGCGGTCAGATCGCCGATATCGCCGCAAATGCCAAAGAAACCGGGTATCCTGTCGACGTAGCGGTGACGGGAGACGGCAAGATGCTGGCGGTATCTTATGTAAAAGGCGATGAAGAAGGAATCTGCACGAATCTCTGCTTCTATGAAATGAAGACCGGGGAGCAGAACGGTCCGGTATATACAGAACATATGGAAGAGCGGATCGTGCCGGAACTTTTCGGATCCGGACGGACGATCGTCGCAATGGAGGAAGACGGATTTACGTCCTACCGCTGCGGCCGCAGCGTAACACGGGTCGATAAAGTTACGCTGGATCAGAATATCCAGAGTGTGTTTTATAACGGCGAGTTCGCGGGGTTCATCATGCGCGGTACGGAAGGCGCGCGCTACCGTATGGAACTGTACCGGATCAACGGACGGAAAGAGTGCTCGTTTGAGTTTGATCTGATCTATGATACGGTGACTGTTGACAGCGAACGGATCCTTCTTTATAACGGTTCGGAAATGGCGCTTTACAATATAAACGGGAGAAAACGTTTTGAGGGAGTCATCTCTGACGGAGGCGTACAATATATCTATCCGACAGGCCGCAGCAGGTTCCTGGCGATCGGAAACAGGGAAAGTAAAATTTTTGTTTTAAAACTGCTTGACACAGACTGAAGTAGATGATACTATACACAATGCGCTGTAAAAAAGCGTACGTCCTTTGATAACTGAACAGTGAAACACATTGAAAAAGATCAAATGATCAACCCGAAAATTCTTTACATTTTTGAATAAGAATCACGGAACGGGAAACTAATGAAAGTTAGCGTCCCTGTACCGGGAGAA
>JAFOIS010000274.1 GCA_017420605.1 Lachnospiraceae bacterium
GAAGCCAGTTCCAGTATCTTACCGCCCATGACAGCATCCATCCTTTCCTGCAGTTTTTCCGATTTCTTCAGGACGTATTCCGCGATCTTCCGAATCAGATCTATAAGGTCATTATAGACATCGCTCCGGTTTTCTTCAAGGCGTTGAGGTCTGAACAAAACCGGTATCGATTTGAACAAAAACGACATTCCGGCGCCGGATTTGTGTATAATACAAAAAAAGACTGACTTATCGGCAGTTCTGCCGGCAGGCGGCTTGCCGGAATCGGAGACATCCTTATGAAAATGATTAAAATACTCATCCCGGTACTGCTCCTCGTTCTTCTTGCGGGCTGCGGCCCCCAGGTCATGGACGGAGACGGCATGATACGACACTACGTGCAGATCTCCCAGGAAGAAGCCAGGGAAATGATGGCACGGGACGACGGGCACGTTGTCGTCGACGTCCGCAGGCAGGACGAATACGATGCCGGCCACATTCCCGGCGCGATCCTCATCCCGAACGAAAGCATCGGGGGAGAGAGGCCGGCGGAATTGCCGGACCTTAATCAGATCATCCTCCTATACTGCCGGACCGGAAACCGGAGCAAGCAGGCGGCCGAAAAACTCTTCAACCTGGGCTATACGAGAATCTATGAATTCGGCGGCATCGAGGAGTGGACCGGCGAGATCGTAACGGAGGAAACGGAAGTTATGAGCACGGAAGAGCAGGCGCCCTCATCCGACGCGCCGGGGACGGAAGAAGACGAAGAGGCCATGGCGGCTGCGATGCGGTCCGTGCCGACGCTCGTCATCGAGGCGAACGGTCATATCTTCTACGCCGATCTCGAAGACAATTCCTCGGCGGAGGCCTTCACCGAAAAACTGAGCCGCGAGCCGCTGGAACTCGAACTCCACGACTACGGCAATTTTGAAAAGGTGGGAGATTTGCCGTGGGAGCTGCCGCGCAATGACGAATCCATCACGACCGTGCCCGGCGACGTCATCCTCTATCTGGGCAAAGAGATCACCATCTATTACGATCAGAACACCTGGGACTTCACGAGACTTGCGCGGATCGGGAATACCTCGAAAGAGGAACTGCTCTCCGTCTTCGGGGACGGAAACGTGACGGTCCGCTTCTGGATCGAGTGGAGCGAATAGGACCGGAAGAAGAAAGCATCGAAAGAGATCATCGGAAAGGAGGACCGTCCTCATGCTGTATTATTACTGTACGAATTCGACCTTCGCGAGCATCGTAAAAAACCGCTCCCTCTGGCTTTCGGACATGACCCAGTCAAACGACAGCTATGAGATCCACCGGTACGTCGGGATCGTTAAGGAAGCGATCGAGGAACGTATCAAAGCCCTGGCGGAGACAGAGCTCCAGGAGGAACCGCAGAAGGGACCGAAGCGCAAAGCGTATCAGCAGAACCTGCGGCTGAAGACGGTCCTGACGCAGGCGAAGAACAAACTGAAGAACCTGGCGGACCAGTACTACTGCCTCGCGATCTGCTTTTCCGATATGGGAAACAGCCTTTCGCAGTGGAGGGGCTACGGCGACGACGGTTACGGGATCTCCATCGGCTTCGACGAGGAACGCATTGAAGAGCTGAGCGGGCAGCACATCCTGTTCAAATACGGCGACGTGCAGTACTACAGCAGTGAAAACGACGAGAGGATCCGCTCAAGGATCAAAGAATATCTGGAGGAACTTGCGGAGATCAGCCGCGACGAAAAATGCACCGGCCAGAAGCTCGCCGCGGCCCTGCGGAACTGGGCCAGAAAGATCCTCGATAACGACGCGCCCTTCTTCAAGCCGGCGGGGTTCATCGAAGAGCGGGAGACCCGTTTCTGCTACGTGCGGGAGATTCACGCGCCGGAGATGGCAAACCCGAAAGAGACGAGCCATTTACGGAACCTGGATTTCCACGTCAGCAATACCGCGATCATACCGCATTACGAACTGAAACTGTATGACGGCGAAACGTTCCTTACGGACATCATCCGGGAAGTCGTCATCGGCCCCTGCAACGGGAGCGACAAAGAGACGGTCCGGCTCTTCCTCGCAAAGGCGGGCTTCGATTATGCCGCCATTAAAGTCGAAAAATCGAACATCCCGTACCGCCCGAGAAAATAAGAAGGCAAAATATGCGGGACACACCCTGTCCCATCCCGGAAAACGGGCCGTTTGCTCACTTTGCGTCCTGTTTCCGGAACCGAATCTCCGTTATTCTGACGCCGTAAGGAGGTCGACGAACCATGGATCTAGTCAAAATCGGAAAACTTCTGCAGGATCTCCGCAAGGAGAGGGGACTTACACAGGAAGCGCTCGCGGAGAAGATGGGCGTGGCAAGAAGGACCGTCTCCCGCTGGGAGACCGGCGCCAACATGCCGGACCTGGACGTCCTCATCGAGCTTTCCGATCTCTATGCGGTCGACCTCAGGGAAATCCTGAACGGAGAAAGGAAAAGTGAGATCATGAACATGGAAGAAAAAGAGACCCTGCTTCAGGCAGCGCAGTACAGCAACGAGAAAAACCGCCGCAGCACCATCGTCGTCAGCGTATTCTTTGTAATAGGAATACTCGCCCTGCTCGGGAACGTCGCCATGGACATGCTGGACGCCGCCGATACCTTCTGGGTCGGGTTCCTCAAGGGCGTATCGATGGGCTTTGCGATCGGCGCCATGATCCTCGGGCTCCTCTATGTGACCGGGAAACTGGCAAAGATGATGGAAGCGAAAAGACGGCTCCTCGGGCTGGACAGACAGGAATAAGGCCAGGCCCGCGGCGGCCGGGCAGGAAGATCCGCAGGAGAAATCAAAATGCATACGGTATTTGAAAACTAGCCGGCGCATTCTCGTGACTTCAGTCGTGAGTAAGCCGGCTTTCCGGTTCAACACTCTGCACACAGCATCGTGTTCGTCTTTTCCCTTCTTTGGTTTCCTTTTCTTTCTTCCCGCTTCGTGTTTTCCTTTA
>JAFOIS010000275.1 GCA_017420605.1 Lachnospiraceae bacterium
AAGTGTCCCCAGGAGGCGTCGTTTTCATGATCCCGCGGTGTGAGGTTCCCGCAGAAGCCCTGCAGATAAAGGACCGGGATATCGCCGAAGACCGCCTTGAGATTCCGCCTGAGGACCCCGGGGAAGTCGGCGGATACATACGGCAGAGCATAAAGCTCCGACGGATGCGTCGAATAATTGACGATGACCGCGAGCGGCTTCTCGATCCGGTTGACGTCATACGTCTTCTCCGGCATGAACCAGATCACCTGCAGTTCCGGATCTTCCGGTCCCTCCTTCATAAGGCGCCCCGGATATTCCGGTCCTCCCGGTTCCATCATGCTCTCGCCGGATTCCATGAAATACCGGCGGTTATGCACGCATTTCCATTCCGTGCCGCGGCCGTAGGAATAGTACGCTTTCCGCCGTTTCTCCCACGCCCTGATCCCGGCCTTCGCGATGAGGGCACCGAAGATCTCAAAATAGGAAAGGTCGGTCGCCGGAAAGTACGGCGAGATGCTCGGCCTTGCCGTCGGCCCGGTGTGCGTGTGCGTCGCGGAAATGAGGATGTGGTCAAAAGGCAGCCCCGTTTTTTCCGAGATCTCCCGCCGGATCTTATCGGCGTCTTCCTCCGCGAAGCGCGCGATGTCGCAGGAGACCCAGATGAAGCTGTTTTCCCCTGCTTCCACCGCCCACGCGCTGGCATAGAGCGGGGTGTGGAATATCATTTCCGAGCTTTGGTAAAAGGTAAATGTTCCGCCCATCCGGAACACGCAGCTGTCATCCAGCCGGACTTCCGCAAAACCTGTGATCATAACGCGCTTTCCTTTCCGATCGAAGGCTACTGAATTTGTTTTAATTCCCGCGCGCTTTCCTGTCAAGGAGGAGGCTGCGCCTTCTATTTTCCGGAAAATGGTGTATAGTTATTATTCGAGCCGTTGACCCTGCACCTGGGATCCGTGAAATCATGATCTACCTGCTTCTTGCCGCCGTAAGCAGCGCCGCAATGGCGCTTGTGCTCAAATTTTTTCAGAATACGGAAGGAAACCGCTACGGGATCATTCTCGGCAATTACCTGATCTGTATCGTGATCTCCTATCTCCGGCTGCCGGATAAGGCCCTTGTTTTCGCCGGCTCCCCGGTCACGGTCCTCTGCGGCATCATCACCGGCATTTTCTTTGTCGCCGGTCTCGTCACGATGCAGACGAGCATCCGGCACAACGGCGCGACGCTGACCGCCGTATTTGCAAAGCTCGGCCTCGTCATTTCTCTCGCGGTGAGTATCCTTGCGTTCGGAGAACGTCCGAAGGCGCTGCAGATCCTCGGCCTTATTCTTGTGACGTGCGCGATCGTACTGATCAACGGCAGCAGCACATCCGGCAGCGGGGGAGCAGGCGGGAAGCCGCATACGCTCTCGCTCTTTCTTGCCCTGCTTTCCGGCGGCGGCGGCAGCGCCATGGCAAAAGTCTTTGAGCAGCTCGGGCCGCGCAGCGAAGATGAACTGTATTTCCTGTACCTTTTTGCCGTCGCCGCTGTCCTGACAGGTCTTTTAGCCCTCCACGAAACAAAAAAGACCGGCCTTCCTCTCCGTATCAAGGAGATGGCGGCCGGGATCCTTGTGGGCGTCCCGAATTACTATGCCTCGTTCCTGATCCTGCCGGCCCTTGTCCTGCTGCCGGCGTTTATCGTCTATCCCGCTGTCAGCTGCGGGTCGATCCTCATCGTGATGGCGGTGAGCGCGCTCCTTTTCCGCGAAAAGCACAGCCCGCGGCAGCGTATCGGGATCCTCCTCATACTCGCCGCCCTGGTGCTGCTGAATCTGTGACCCGCCGGCAGTGACCGTCATTTTCTCCAGCGGTATTTCGAAAGGTCCACCCGTCCGTCTTTTACTTCCACACCTTCCGACTGAAGGATCTCCCCCTGTTTCCAGGCGCCGCCGAACGCGTATTCCCCGGCAAGCTCACCTTTCGCGTTCACCACGCGGTGGCACGGGATCGTCTGCGGATCCGGGTTTTTGTGAAGCGCGTTTCCGACCGCCCTGGCCATCTTCCGGTCCCCGGCCTCTTCCGCCACCTGCGCATAGGTCGCCACACACCCCCTGGGGATCCTCTTTACCGCTTCATAGATCCTCTTTGTCGGGCTGTCCGAAATAAGGCCGTAGCTCTCGGCGATCATCTGCCGGATATCCCCGTCCGGTATGCTTCCGTCGAGGATGACCGTGTTCCAGTGCTCTTTGTTCTGATGATACCCCGGCAGGACCGACGCGTGGACCTTTCGCCAGAAATAGGCCTTTTCCGGCTCGGTTTTCACATTAAGGCAGATCTGTCCGTCCTTCTCATATGTCCAGAGAAAGGCTTTCTTATTTCCTCTGTAACGCACCAGTTTCCAGTTCGGGTCATGAAAAGGCGTATCCTCATAGGTGTCCGGGAAAGACAGCCCGAATGAAAGCGCCTCTCTGCGTGTCTTCATCGCGTTCTCCCGTATTTTTACGTATCCGCCATCGACAGTTCGTTGATCTCCCCGATCTCCCTCTTCAGCCGCTTATACGCGATCACGAACATGATCGCATGCGTCGCCGCATAGCCGGCAAGCGTGCCGATAAACGGCGCCGGGTACTTCTGCAGCTGCCAGAGCAGCATCGTAATGGCAAGGCATACGGCGGCAGTGACAGTGAAATAGATCATGCTCTGCATGAGGAACCCGATCCTTTCCAGATCGTATACGAACGTCATCACGGAAAAGGTAAACCCGATCACCCCGTAGAGGAGGACGTTGACGTAGCCGGCAATGACCGGCGTCGGGAAGAGCGCCAGAAACTCCGGCGACATGGTAATAATACCCGTTCCGCTGACCGAAGATACGATACTGTCGATCAGAAGATTGACGATAAGGCCCGCAAGCATCGATATCGTGAAGCTGATCAGTCCTCTTTTCAGATACTCTCTCATCCGTTTTTCACCGGCCTTTCCGTAAGGAGCCTTTCCCTGATCTTCGCGACGTTCCGCCTCGAGACGTACGTCTCGTATCCGTTCTTCATCCGGATCCGGATCGTTCCCGATATGCTCATATCCAGCTTCCGGATCTTTCTGATATTCACAAGTTCCGACTTCGAGATCCGGACGAACAGGTGTTCACCGAACGCCTGTTCGAACTCGTAAAGCTTCGCGGGCACCGTATAGGTACCCTCCTCGCACAGGGCCATCACCTTCTGCCCTTCCGCGTACACCGAAATGATCCCGCCGGGTGTGAGCAGGCAGCGGTTCCCCCGCGCGTCCGTCCCGGGTATGCGGCGGTCATACATCTCATGGAGTTCCCGCTCGACCGTGCGGACTTCGTCCGTCATTGCCCCGCTGCACACGTGAAGCTCGACGGCGCCGTATTTTCTGTCTATCTCGGTTCTGATATCCATAGGCCTGTCCCTTTCCTCTCCGAGTATAGCACAGATGCGGCCGCAAATCCGACGAAAAAGGCGCGGACCGCCCGCGCCTTCTCTTTTACGAAAGGTCAGCCCGCATCTTCCGCCGGAAAACGAAGCAGGAAAGGACTGTAAGTACAGCCGCCGCGCACGTCACCACGGCAAGCGGGATCCAGAATGATTCCCTCCCGAAATCAAGATGGATCGCGGACCGGATGAGCTTCGTCGCGTAGAAGAACGGCAGACATCTGCTGATCTTCTCCATGATTCCGCCGACGCCTTCGACGTCGAACCAAATCCCGCCGACAAAAGATCCCAGCGAAATGATGATCGAGCAGATCCCCGGCGCCGACTTCTCGTTGAAGAGCGTCCCGAAAAGGAAGCCTATGGCGGTGAACATCAGCGCCGCGGGTAGGAGCGATGCCGCGCCGAGGAGAAGTCCCGCAGGGCGGAGGTCATACCCGGCGATGAGCGCGATGCCCATCGATACGCCGAAGGAAATAATGACCTGCGCAAGAGCCACAAGGAGCATCGGCAGGATATAGCCGCCCATGAAATCGCCGCTCTTCATCGGGGAAGCGTAAAGGCGGATAAGGAACGAGCCCGACCGGTCTTTCGCGACGCCGATCGCGGTAAACAGCATGACGAACATGAGCCCGAAGACCGCGATCCCGCCGGCCAGATTATCGATCCGGAAGAGCGTCATGCCTGCCTCCTTCGGGATCGAGGCGTTGACCACCGACATGATGATCAGCATGACGATCGGAAAGGCGGCGCAGAAGATATAGCTGAGCGCGTCCCGCGACATCTCGATCAGGTTTCTTTTCGCAAAGCTAAGCATCCTGTTATTCATTTCCTGCTCCTTCCGCGATCGTGACGAATACGTCTTCCAGTCCCTTTTTCCCGGTCAGCTTCTCCAGCTCGCAAAGCGTCCCTTCGGCCGCGATCCTGCCGTCGATCATGATATAGATCCGGTCGGCGAGCGCTTCCGCCTCCTCCATATAGTGCGTAGTCAGGACGATCGACATCTGCTTCTTCAGCGCTTCGATCTCCCTCCACAGCTGCCGGCGCGCCAGCACGTCGAGGCCGAGCGTCGGCTCATCGAGGAACAGCACCCGGGGCTCGCCGATGACGGCCATGGCGATCGAAAGCTTCCGCTTCCAGCCGCCGGATAAGAGTTTTGCCTTCTTCCCCTCGAATTCTCCGAGCCCGAACGCGGCGATCGTATTTTCGACCGCTTCCTTTATCCTGTCCTTTGGAAGATACAGGGAGGCCATGAATTCCAGGTTCTCGCGCACGGTCAGATTTTCCGCGACCGCGGTATCCTGGGTGGAGATGCCCACCAGTTTTTTTACGGCGTCCGGTTCCGCAAGGACGTCATGCCCGAGGATCTTCGCGCTCCCCTCGTCCGGTTTCGACAGGCAGGTCAGCATCCGGATCGTCGTTGTCTTTCCCGCGCCGTTCACCCCGAGCAGCGCGGTGAGCTGCCCGGCCGGAACGGTGATCGAAAGACGGTCGACCGCCGTTTTCTCCTTATACCGTTTCGTTAGATCCCGGGTCTCGATCGCGTATTCCATATTTTCCTCCTCTTCCGATATTTCTCCGGCCGCAAAAAAGCCGTATATCATCGCAGATCTCTTACTTCTGCGATCATATACGGCCCGGGATACGAATGGAAGATTTATGACACAAACGGTCGTCTGCGGCAGATGAACGGACGATCGGGCTTTCGCGGAAATGAAAGCGCTCCCGTTTCAGTACGAGATCCCTGTCTCCATACCGCCTTTCACCGCTTTCATATGGAAGGTGCGGATGTCGATCCTGCCTTCTCCTTCAAAAAGGAGGATCATATGATTGAAGCCGCGGCCCCAGGAACGCAAAGGAACCGTCAGGGTCTCCTTTCCCGCAACGTTAAGCTGCTCCCTGTCCCACGAAATACGCCAGTTTCCGCCCGCGGGAAGGCCTACCTCCACATACGGCCTGCCGACGATCTTAGCGTAACGGCCCTCCCGCTTTTCCGGCAGGAAGTTCAGCCTGTCGAGATAGCAGTCGGAAAGGAGGATCTTCGCGCCCGCAGGCACGTTTTCTCCGGCTGCGCCGAGGGTGATCTCCCCTTCCTGCGCATAGGGGAAGTTGACGCAGGCATAGGCGACGTTCTCTTTGGTGGCCGTAAGGCAGAGTCCGTCCGGCCCCGATACACAGTCGGTGATCCACTCTTCGAAATGATCGTCTGTTTCCGTCTCCAGAAGATCGT
>JAFOIS010000276.1 GCA_017420605.1 Lachnospiraceae bacterium
GACGTCCTCATTTCCGTATGCGGCCTTCACGAGCCGCTGGCAGTCGTCGAAGTTGCCCTTCACCGCCGCGACGTTCACGTTCGATCCGCGGCTCGTCGTCATCTGCCTCTTCTGGACGGCGGAGACGCCCTCTTCCGGATAAAAGACGGTGATGTTCGTGTGCGGCACGTCCGCGAAGCCCTCCAGCGCGGCTTTCCCTGTATCGCCGCTTGTCGCGGTCAGGATCGCGACGGTACCGTCATATCCTTCCTTCCGGTATGCGGCCGACAGAAGGTGCGGCAGCACCGTGAGCGCCAGATCCTTAAAGGCGCAGGTCGGGCCGTGCCAGAGTTCCATAAAGTAACCGCCCGTGTACTTTGTCATCGGCACGATCGCCGGCGTATCGAACCGGCCGGAGGCGCTTTCCGTCCCTGCGTTTCCGGACGCCTCCATCCTGCCCGTCCCGTAGGCGGGCGTGATGCACGCTTCGATCTCTTCCTCCGAATAATCGGTCAGGAACTTCGAAAGGATCTTCCCTGCCAGAACAGGGTACGGATCGGAAAGGATCTCCGCGGGATCCAGCTTCGGGATCTCCTCCGCCGGTACAAAAAGACCGCCGTCGTCCGCAAGTCCCCGAAGGATCGCGGCGGCGCCGGAAATACGTTCGTTCTTGTTTCTTGTGTTTGTAAATTGCATACAGTTGTTCTCCATTCGCGAGCCTCACCCATCTTAGCACGAATCCCTTCGGAAGACAAGTGTATTTATAACAGATACAGGCTTCCCGTTCCTGCCGGCAAAGAAGCACCGGCCGAAGGGCCGGTGCTTCGTAAATTGCAGGATGATCCGCAAAGGTCCCGGGGTCCGCGGACGCGCCGAAGATCCCCTGTTTCTCCGGTTACGCCGCCGCCTTCTTCGCGGTGACGGCCTTGATCGCAAAGAGCGTTGCGATCATGAGGACGATGCCGATCGGCATGCAGATATACCAGCTGCGGATGAAGCCGGAAATGACGTAGGCGACGAGCGAGACCGCCGCGACCGTGATCGCGTACGGCAGCTGCGTGGAGACGTGCTGCACGTGATCGCACTGCGCGCCTGCCGAGGCCATGATCGTCGTATCGGAGATCGGCGAGCAGTGGTCGCCGCAGACCGCGCCGGCCATGCAGGCCGAGATCGCGATGATCATCAGCTCGTTGTCGAGGTTGTTGCCGAACGCCTTGGCGACGATCGGGATCAGGATACCGAAAGTACCCCAGCTCGTGCCGGTCGCGAACGCCAGAAGCACGCCGATCAGGAACACAAAGGCCGGCAGCAGGCTCATGATCGCGTGACTGTCGGCGACAGCTTCGACGAGCGAGCCGACGTAGTCCGCCGCGCCGAGCGAATCGGTCATTGCTTTCAGCGTCCAGGCGAAGGTCAGGATCAGGATCGCGGGAACCATGCTCTTGAAGCCTTCGGGGATCGCGTTCATGCATTCCTTGAAGTTCAGGACTCTCGTCGCCAGATAGAAGATGACCGTCAGGATCAGCGCGACCGCTGAACCGTAGACGAGGCCGACCGAAGCGTCGGAATTCGAGAACGCGACGACGAAGGATTCCCCTTCGAAGAAGCCGCCGGTGTAGATCATGCCGATGACGCAGCAGACGATCAGGGCGACGATCGGAAGGACAAGGTGGATCACTTTGCCCTTCGGGGAGACCGGCGGATTCGGCTGGTCTTCCGCGCCGGTCATGGCCGAATGCGGCTCTTCCTTCGCCTTATCGCTCTTCTGCAGGTACTCGTTCATTTCCGCAAGCTTCATCGGGCCGTAATCGAACTTCGCGTACGCCAGCACCAGCATCATGATGATGGTGAGGAACGCGTAGAAGTTGTACGGGATCGCGCGGACGAAAAGATCGAGGCCGTTCGCGCCGTCCACGAAACCGGTGACCGCCGCCGCCCACGAGGAGATCGGGGCGATGATGCAGACCGGGGCCGCCGTAGCGTCAATAAGGTAGGCCAGCTTCGCGCGGGAGATGCCGTGCTTGTCCGTGACCGGCCGCATGACCGAACCGACTGTCAGGCAGTTGAAATAGTCGTCGATGAAAATGAGCACGCCGAGCGCGACCGTTGCGACCTGCGCGCCGACCTTTGTTTTGACGTGCGTAGACGCCCAGCGTCCGAAGGCGGCGGAACCGCCCGCCCGGTTCATCAGCATGACCATCGCGCCGAGAATGACCAGGAAGATCAGAATGCCGACGTTCCAGGGATCGGACAGCTGTCCGATCATGCCGTCCACAAAGACGTGCTCGATCGTTGCGACAGGGCTGAAGTTGGCATACAGAAGACCGCCGACGACGATACCGATGAACAGGGAAGAATACACTTCCTTGGTGATCAGCGCCAGCGCGATCGCGATGATCGCCGGTACCAGCGCCCAGAATGAATTGGTGAACATTTCCATAGGTTTTCCCCCTCCTTGTGCGGCGCCCCCCGGGCGGCGCATTTCCGGTTATTCAAAACAAAAGAGTCATGATGCTATATCATGACTCCCGGAAAACCTTATCCAGTCATGACAGCGCTCCGCAGATCCTGCGACAGTCCGGCGGATGTTCTCCGACGGCCCGGGACGCGGAAACTCAGGTCTTTCCCGCTCCCTCGGCGGCTTCCCCTTTCCCTTCCGGTATCCTGCCCGTTTTGCGAAGGTACTTTTGTCGGCCGCGCCTCTATCAGACTCTATGCTTTTTATGGAAACTACTATACACGAATCATTTCATTTGTCAACGCGTTAAAGCGAAAAAACGCATTTCCGCGTCTCCAAAGACAGACTGCCGTCAGCAGCAGTTGCAAAGAAGGTTCAGCGCGATCATGGAAAGACACCAGGTCGCGCCGGCGCCCACTTCGCCGTAATTCTTCCCGCGGGTCTCGTAGCGCTGTCCGCTGCTCTGCAGGAGCCGGAGGAGATCCCGGTATTTGGTATTGCCCGGCTCCATATCCGCGGCGCGCTTGGCAAATTCCACGGCGGTGAGGTTGTTGCCCGCGCCCTGGTGGGCGATCGCGGCCACGAAATACCAGTATGCGTCCCTCTTCGCAAGCGTCACGGCGCCGAGCGCGCGGATCGCCTCGTCATAGCGGTTCTCATGGATGTATTTCGCGGCGGCTTCCACGCCGCTGCCGTACGTCTTATACGAAGCGCCGGCGCCTGCCGTGTTCTGCGCCTGGCTCTGCTGCCAGCGCGTGAAGAAATCGCCGAAGCCGAAATACGGATCCTCGTATTCCGCGTATGTGCGGCGGTCGCCCTCCTGCTGCGGCTTTTTCTGATACTGGTATGCGGTCCCGCCGTACGCGCCCTGCCCGGGACGGTAGCCGGAGGAATAGTTCCGGTCCGGCGTATAGCCCGGAGTCACGCGCCCGTACCCGCTCTCGCCCCGTTCGCGGGCGTCGGTGATCTGGCGGTACGCTTCCTGGATCTCCTTGAAGCGCTCCTCCGCGGCCTCCATATTGCCGAGGTTCGCGTCGGGATGGTATTTCTTGCTGAGTTCCCGGTAGCGCTTTTTCAGTTCCTCATCGGTCGCCGTATCCGGTATGCCGAGGACTTTATAGGGATCAACGATCATTTCGCACCGCCTTTCCCTTCTTCCGAAAGCAGTTTGTTCCGGTGCAGGCGGTATTTCAGCCACACGCCGGAATACAGGATATTCCGCAGGATCTCCGTGTCCGTTACGATCGGCAGCCTCTCATAGGCGCGCGCCGCTTCCGACATCATCATCGTCAGCGTGTTCTCCACCAGCGCCTCGAAATCCTTCCGTTCCCTCTCCTTCGCCCAGACATTGTACTGTCCCTTTTTGAGATCCTTTTCAAGATCCTCATAGGCATCCATGAGGTAAACGTACTTTCCGAGGTAGAATCCGAGATACCGCAGCTCGTCCTGCCACTCGTCCGCCCGGTACACGAAGATCTCCGCGAGCATCCGGCCCGTGACTCCCGCGACAAGATCGAGATTCGTCTCTCCTTTCGCTTCCATTTCCGAAAGAAGCGCGACGTTGTCGCGGACGGCCCGCTCCTGGCGCGGATACTTCTTCGCGATCTCGTCCACGTGCTTCTTCAGCGCGTCGGCTCCCAGGCGGCTCTGCCGGCTCTTATCGTCCTTCCAGTCGTCGAGGAACTTGTAGTACGTCAGCAGGATGCACATGTCCGCCGTATAATCCGTGACCGCGCCGTACCGCTCAGTATGCTTCGTCAGCGGATGCACGATGCATCGCCCCTCCCGCACTTTCAGCGGCTCTTCGTAGAGCGCGGAAAGCAGGACGCACAGGAACGTCGTATCGTAGGACAGCGTCAGCTGCCCCGTACGGCCGTACTTTTTGTGCAGGGTGTGGCAGAGTCCGCAGTAGAAGGAATGATACCGTTCATACTCGCGGATCGTCAGATCCTCTTTGTTGATCGTAACGTAGCCGAACACGGAGACCTCCTTCGCCTGCCGCGGCGCCTGGGCGCCGCAGCATTATCTTTCCGAGAGCTTATTTCTTTGCCTGTCCGTAGTACGCGTTCGCGCCGTGCTTGCGGTAGTAGTGCTTATCCTGCAGATGCTGCGGTGCCGGAAGGACGTGCGGGTTCAGCCATTCGGCCTGGGCCGCCATCTTGCCGCATTCCTCGAGGACGACCGCCATATGGACGGCATTGACCGGCGTCGGGCCCCAGGTGAACGGGC
>JAFOIS010000277.1 GCA_017420605.1 Lachnospiraceae bacterium
ACGTCGCCGAACGATACGGTCCTGATCCTCGCGAACGGCCTTTGCGGCAATGCCGAGATCCGGGACAGGGGCGCCGATTACCAGCGCTTCTGCGAGGTGCTGCACGAACTGAACGCCTATTTCGCGAAAAAGATCGCGCAGGACGGAGAAGGCGCGAAGGCGCTGCTTTGCTGCCGTGTCCTGCATGCGCCGGATAAGGAGGGCGCAAGACGCCTCGCAAGGGCGGTCATTTCCTCGCCGTCGGTCAAAAAGGCGGTAGGCGGGCATTCGCCGGACTGGGGAAGGATCCTTTCGGCGCTCGGCAACGCCGGCGTGCATGTCGATATGAACGTGGTCGATCTTTTCTGCGAAAGCAGGGCCGGTCATGTAACGCTGCTTAAGGGGGGACGCGCCTTCGGCGCTTCGGAGGCGCAGATCCGGAAGATCTTCTCGGAAAGCGAGATCACGATCCTCGTAGACCTGGGAAGCGGCGCCGCCGACGCGACCGCCTGGGGCTGCGACCTTACGCGCGAGTGGGCGGAGACGGTCGGCATAGACTGAGAACTTTGGAAAATTCATTTTCGCCGCATTGAAACTCCGCCTGCCGCTCGGTATAATGGCAGGAGGAAAGATGCGTGCATTGCCTTCCGGGAACCTTTCTGCGCCCTGTGCGGGCATGGAGGCAATGTGCGGAAATGAAGAAAATGATACTGGCCTTCGCGGCGCTCTGCCTGATCCTTGGCGGCTGCGGCGCAAAGGATGCGTATACGGGTACCGCTTCGGACGGTACCGGAGACGGAACGGAAGAGCGTATCGGTTTTTCTTTGGCGGAGAGCAGTGAGGAACTGTCCGGCACGGAGGACGAAGAAGAGAAGTTCCTTTTCGTTTATGTCTGCGGCGCCGTACGGAAGCCGGGCGTTTATCAGGTGCCGCCGGGCGCACGCGTATACGAAGCCGTGGAAATGGCAGGCGGCCTTCTGCCGGAAGCCGATGGCCGGGCCGTCAATCTCGCGGCATATCTTTCGGACGGGCAGATGATCGCGGTACCGGCCGTGGGAGAGGTAGCCGCAGCGGGAGAAGACGGTGATGAACGCGTCAATATCAATACGGCGGGCATCCCGGAGCTGATGACCCTGCCCGGCATAGGAAAAGCGAAAGCGGAAGCGATCGTGCAGTACAGGGATAAAAACGGACCGTTTCATGCCCCCGAGGATATCATGCGGGTAACCGGGATCAAGGAAGCGGTGTTTGAAAAGATAAAGGCGTATATCCGCACAGAATAGGGCGGGACGTACGGGAGGATAAAATGGCAAGAAAAGTACTGGTCGTCGATGATGAGAAGCTGATCGTCAAAGGGATCCGTTTCAGCCTGGAGCAGGACGGTATGGAAGTCACGAGCGCCTATGACGGCGAAGAGGCGGTGGAGCTCGCGAAGCAGACGGAGTATGACGTGATCCTTCTCGATCTTATGCTGCCCAAGCTCTCCGGACTTGAGGTCTGCCAGCAGATCCGGGAGTTTTCGAACGTGCCGATCATCATGCTCACCGCGAAGGGCGAGGACATGGACAAGATCCTCGGACTGGAGTACGGCGCCGACGATTATATCACGAAGCCGTTCAATATTCTCGAGGTCAAAGCCAGGATCAAGGCGATCTGGCGCCGGACCTCCGTGAAGGAGGAGGCCGAAAACCGTCCGCGCGTCGCGGTCTACGGCGATTTCCGCATGGACAGCGACAGCCGCCGCGTCTTTGTGGGCAGCCGCGAGATCAATCTGACGGCAAAGGAATTCGACGTTCTCGAACTCCTCGTGTTCCATCCGAATAAGGTGTACAGCCGCGAGAACCTGCTCAACATCGTCTGGGGCTATGAATATCCCGGCGACGTGCGTACGGTCGACGTCCATATCCGCCGTCTCCGCGAGAAGATCGAGGAAAATCCGAGCGAGCCGAAATACGTTCATACCAAGTGGGGTGTAGGCTATTACTTCCGGGCTTGACAAAGCACTTCGGTTCATAAAGAGCCTGCGGTTCCGGATCCTGATCATGCTTATCCTGATCGGGATCATCCCGGCCGCGGTAGCCACCCGGTCAGTCGTACGGGAGTACGAGGACCGGGCTGTTTCTCTGCGTATCATGAACGTCCGCAACCAGTGCGAGATCTTAAGAAACCAGCTTCTCGAAGCGGATTATTTCCATAATACGTCGTCGCTGGTGGTGAACAGCCAGCTGTCGCTTCTCTCCAACGTCTACTTCGGCCGGATCATGGTCATCGACAAGAGCTTCCGCGTGATCCGCGACACGTTCGACCTCGGCGTCGGGCGGATCAACGTCTCGGAGCAGGTCATCCAGTGCTTCCGTACCGGCAGCGGTTCGTCCCAGTATGACCGGGACAATCATTATATCGTGCTCACGGTTCCGGTCGGGGAAGAAGACGGAAAGATCACGGGCGTCATTCTGGTCTCCGTTTCCACGAACGAGATCGCGCAGAACGTCCGGAGCCTCGAGAAGCGTTCCGGAAATATCATTCTGATATCGAGCATCTTCGTGCTGCTCGTCGGCTATCTCATCGCGCGGTACCTTGTCCGTCCGATCGAACAGGTCACGAGCGCGATCGAAGACATTTCCGGCGGGTTGGAGAATGAGACCATTTCCGTCACGGACTACACGGAGACGAAGCAGATCACGGAGGCCTTCAACCATCTGCTCGGACAGGTCAAGGCGCAGGAGGAGACGCGGCAGCAGTTCGTTTCCAACGTTTCACACGAGCTGAAGACGCCGCTCGCTTCCATGAAGGTCCTTGCGGACTCCCTGCTGATGCAGGAGGAGGTCCCGAACGAGATCTACCGGGAATTCATGCAGGATATCACAAAGGAGATCGACCGTGAAAACGGCATCATTACCGACCTTCTGGAGATGGTCCGTATGGACCGGACGGCCGCGAACCTTCACGTAAAGCCGGTCGATATCGGAAAAATGCTCGAAACGATCATCGCGCGCCTTCGGCCGATCGCCGCGCAGCGCAATATCGAGCTCGTGCTGGACGTTTTCCGCCAGGTGACGGCGGAGGTCGACGAGTCGAAGCTCTCGCTCGCTTTTACCAACCTCATTGAAAACGGCGTCAAGTATAACGTCGACGACGGCTGGGTCCGCATTTCGCTCAACGCCGATCACCGTTACTTTTACGTCACGGTCGCGGATTCCGGCGTCGGGATCGCCGAAGAGGATCAGGAATTCATTTTCGACCGGTTCTACCGGACGGATAAATCCCATTCCACCGAGATCGAGGGAACGGGGCTCGGCCTTGCGATCGCAAAAAGCGCGATCACGCTGCACAACGGCGTGATCCGCGTGACCAGCAAGATCGGCGAAGGAACTTCGTTCCAGACGAGGATCCCGCTGGCGGCTGTACGGGAGGGGGAGGAATGAATAAAAAATACCGCATCCTGACTGTGCTGATCGTCTTTGCCGTTACATTTGCGTCTCTTTCCGGCTGCGGCAGCGGAACTTCGGAAAGCATAGACCTCGACGGCACCTATGTGTACTACCTGAATTCCGGCGAGGATAAGCTCGTTCCGGTCGCGTGTACGATCCCGGAGGGAAGCACGGAGGACGGGATCGCATATCTGCGCACCGCGCTTTCTGTGGTGCCGAAAGGGTACAGCGCGCAGCCCCTTCTGCCGTCTGGCGTCACACTCGATAATACGGAATTTGAAGGAAGGGAACTCCGTCTCTATTTTTCAAATTCCTACAGTGCCATCGAGCCGACGCGGGAGATCCTCGTGCGTGCGGGGATCGTGCGTACGTTCTGCCAGGTGAGCGGTGTCCGGGAATGCCGCTTCTACATCGGCGGCGAGCCGCTTATGGACGATGCCGGGCGTGAAGTGGGCGCCATGCGGCAGACGACCTTCATTGACAGTTCGGTGCAGCGCATCAATGCCTATGAACGGGATTCCGTATATCTGTATTTCGGAAATGCAACAGGCGACGCGCTCCGTCTTGAACGGCGGGTGATCTACCACAGCAGCAACCAGCCGCTCGAATGGGCGGTCGTCGCGCGCCTGATCGAAGGATCCGCGGAGGAGGGGATGGTACGCCTGATCGCGCCGGATACGGAGATCATCAGCGTTTCCACCGCAAAAGAGATCTGCTACGTGAACCTGAGCCGCGCGTTCCTTGCGAGCTCGCCGGATACCGTACCGGAACTCGCCATTTATTCTATCGTCAATTCCCTGGCCCGCAGCTGCAACGTGAAGCAGGTACAGATCGCGATCGAAGGCGATATCAAGGTCATGTACCGCGATACCGTTTCGCTGGACCAGTTATTCGAGGAGAAGGTCTCATACGTGGAGCAGAGCCGGGAAGAGGAGTGATCCTTGCCTAAACGCCCTGTTCTTTATGTGATGCTCGGCTGGATAGCCGGGATTCTTATTCTGCGCCTTTTTTCGGTTCCGCTTCTTCCATGGGAGAGACAGATCACTGCAGCTTCTGAGACAGCGGCACGGCGGAAAACGGCTGCCGTGACCGGCGTAGTGACGGAAGTGCGTCCGGCTGCAAAAAGCTGGCTCGTGACGGTGCGCCATGCGTATCTTGAAGACGGTTCCTGTGCGCATGCCGTAAAACTTGTCCTTGCGAAGAACGTATCAGGCGGATCGGGCGGTATCCCGGAAGGCGCAGGCGTACTGCCTTCCGCCGGGGACCGGATACGGGCGGAAGGGGTTCTGCGTATCCCGGATCCGGCATCGAATCCCGGACAGTACGATGCGTATCTTGCTTCGCGGATCGAAGCCGTCCCCTTCACGATGATCTATCCGAAGATCAGCATCCTCCGCAGCGGAGAGGGTACGGTACGACGGTTTCATGAAAGAGTGAGGGACGCGCTGCGCCGAAGGATCCGCCGGGTCTATCCGTCCGACGTCGCCGGCGTGCTCGGCGCCATGCTGCTCGGAGACGGCAGCGCGATCGGCGGTGATATCAGGGAACTTTACGCGGACGGCGGCATTGCGCATCTCCTTGTCGTATCTTCGCTGCATCTGCAGCTCCTGAGCGCGGCGGCGGGTTTTGCGCTGCTTCGGGCCGGAGTTCCGCGCCGCGCGGCCGCGCTTCTTTCCGTCCTGATCCTTTTTGCGTTCCTTCTGCTCACCGGGATGGGGCGTTCCTCGCTCCGGGCTTTTGCCGTCTTTCTGACCGGCGCGTTCGCGCGGGCGCTGAACCGGAGCGCCGATCCGTTAACGTCCCTTTCCTTTGCCGCGCTGACCCTGCTCATCGTCAACCCGTATTATCTTTTCGAGAGCGCCTTCCTTCTTTCTTTCTCTGCCGCGTTTCTTTGTATTCTCGTTACGGGTATGGGAAAACTGTCCGCCGCCGTATTTCTTTACTGCGGGACGGCGCCGCTGTGCGCCGCGGTCTTTTTCCGGCTGCCGTCCTACGGGATCCTCTGCAACCTGATCGTCGTGCCCGCGCTGCCGCTTATTCTTCTTGCGGGAGCGGCTGCGCTGCCATTCGGAGGCCTGACAGCCAGCGCAGCAGTCTGGATGATCCGACTCCTGAACCGGTTTCTTACAATGGTACGCGGCCTTCCCTTTTCCGTCATCCGCACGGGGCGTCCTGCCGGGATAAGGCTCATCCTGTATATCATCCTGTTTGCCGCGGCCGTTTTCTATTACCGTAAAATGCGTGCGCGGCGCAGAAAGGTACTGGCGATCCCGGCTATCCTTCTGTCGCTTCTCATTCTCCGGGCATCTCCGGTACGGGACTTTACCGCCGTCTTTCTCGATGTCGGACAGGGGGACGGGATCGTCCTTTCCGCGCCGGGGTGCACCGCCGTCGTGGACTGCGGCTCGTCGACCGTTTCCGGCCCCGGTACATACCGGCTGCTTCCGTATCTGAAAAGCAGGGGACTTACGAAGATCGATCTTCTTTTCGCAACGCACGGGGACGAAGATCACATCAGCGGGATCAGAGAAGTTCTCGCAGCGGCCGGACAAGAGGACGGCGTATCAGTCGGTGCGCTGGTACTGCCGGCAGGTATGGAAACAAGAAACGGCCTTGCGGAACTGATGGAACTTGCGAAAGAGGCGGGTATTCCGGTCCGGGCAGCGAAACGCGGAGATGCGGCATCCTTTGGAAAACTGGATCTTGAGATCCTCGGACCGCCTGCCGGCGGGACGGCAGGGTGGGACGACAACGCAGCCTGTCTTGTGATCGGCGTACACTACGGAAGTTTTGACCTGCTGCTTACAGGCGACGTGGAAGCGGAAGGCGAGGAAGCGCTGCTGTCTTATCTCCGGGGCGGAAAGACGTCCGGCACTGCGGAAAAGCGTGTAACGTATGAATGCCTGAAGGTGGCCCACCACGGCTCGGCTTACTCCACCGGCGCGGCGTTCCTTGCGGAAACAGATCCCTGTTTCGCGGTGATCTCCGCGGGACGGGGCAATGCCTACGGGCACCCGCATCCCGAACTCCTTGTGCGCCTCGAAGAGGCGGGCTGCGCCGTTTTCCGAACGGATGAAAACGGTGCCGTTACTGTTCGCTCCGACGGTGTAAACTATTCTGTCGGGACGTTTTTCGGCGACTGACTCCGCCTGTGAAAAACGGCGGTGCGCGGCAGGCCGCACGGCGCCGGGCGACCCGGGTCCTGCCTGCCGCATGCGTGGAGGTCTGCACGGCACCGGGTAACCCGGCCTTATGGACCGGAGGCAAAGCAAGGTTGCGAAAGAGAGAACTTCGGGATACAATGACAGCATGGGAACGATAGCCGAAGATCTGAAAACAGGACAGTATGCGCAGGTATACCTCCTCTACGGGGAGGAAAGCTACCTTGTGCGGCAGTATACGCAGCGCCTCGCGGACGCGCTGCTCCCGGCGGAAGACTCCATGAACCGTACGGTCTTCTCGGACCGTAAGACGGAGCTTCGGGAGATCATTTCTCTGTGTGATACCATGCCGTTTTTTGCCGACCGACGCGTGGTCGTACTGCGCGATCTGCACCTTTGCAGCCCGCAGGGGGCACCGATCGCCGACTATATCAAAGCCGGCCTTCCGGAATATCTGACCCTTATCATCTCGGAATCGGAGGCCGATAAGCGTTCCGCACTCTATAAAGCCGTGGAAAAAGCCGGACGGATCCAGTGCCTTGACAGGCTTGACGAGGCCGGACTCCTTCTCTTTGTCGGCCGCATCCTTTCGGACGCGCAGCTGCGCATCCGGAAAGCCGACGCGCAGTATTTCCTGTCCAGGATCGGAAACGACATGAACCGGATCCGCAACGAAACGGAAAAACTGATCGCCTACTGCAGCGGACAGGGAGAAGTGACCCGGCAGGATATCGAGGCCATCTCATCGGTCACGCTGGAAAGCCGGATCTTCGATTTCCTGCGCTATATCGCGGAAGGACGGAAGAAAGACGCGATGACTGCGCTGGACGTCCTCATCCGGACGCGGGAAGACGAGACGAGGATGCTTGGGATGATCGGCCGGCAGGTGCGTCAGATGCTGCAGACCAAGCGCCTTTCGACGCAGGGGATCCGCAGCGCCGACGAGATCGCGCACGCGATCGGCGTGCAGTCTTTCGTGGCCCGCAACTATCTGCGCTGGAATACCCGTTATTCCGAAGAAGATCTGGCGGGGGCGGCAGAGCGGTGCGCGGCGGCGGAAGAGGAGATAAAGACCGGCCGTACGGATGCGAAGGTGGCGTTCATCCTTACGGTAACGTCGCTTCTGCAGGAAAAGTCTTGACAGGACCATTTAAAAGAGGCTGGCGGATCAGTGAAGGAAAATCGGGCAAAGTTATCCGCCCAAATAGCGGAAAAGAAGCCCGGCTGGCGGATCAGTGAAGGAAAATCGGGCAAAGTTATCCGCCCAAATAGCGGAAAAGCTGACAGATTGGCGGATCCGGGAACGTAAAACGGGCAGATTTATCCGCCGGAACCGCGTAAAAGCAGCACAAAAAAAGGAAGCGTGAGAGGTTCGCTTCCTTTGTTTTTTCTCTTTGGGTAATGGGGCTTACTGCTCCATTTTATTGATCTTGCGGGATACGCGGGAGATCTTGCGGGAAACGGCGTTCTTCTTCAGAATGCCCTTGGATTCCGCTTTGCCCATCGCGCTCTTCAGAGCGGAGAGCTGTTCCTCAGCTTTCACCTTATCGCCGCCGTCGATCGCCGCAAGGACTTTCTTGACCTGGGTCTTGACCGCCGACTTCGCCGACTTGTTGCGCGCAGCCTTCTTCTCGTTCACGAGAATACGCTTCTTCGCCGATTTAACGTTTGCCAACCTGTTTCACCTCCTTGTGGTAATCTTCGCGTCCTGCCGCGGCAAGACACGAAGACCGCGGTGGAACATACAGAAGTATAATAGGCGAAAAGTTCTGCGGTGTCAACTACGATTTTACGGGTTTTGAGCGTTTTCTAAGCCTTGCCGGATCCGTGCCTTATCTGTCTGCCGGGGTGTTTTGTCTTGCCGTAAGACGGCAGGTTTGATACAATGGCGTACAGTAGCGAAAGTATGCGCAGCATGCCGGAACCGGCCTGAGCCGGAACGATACGGAGAATTTATGTCGCACGAAAATATACGGAATTTTTGCATCATTGCCCATATAGACCACGGGAAATCCACCCTTGCGGACCGCATTATCGAGATGACGGGACTGCTTACTGAACGCGAAATGCAGTCGCAGGTCCTCGATAACATGGAACTCGAGCGGGAGAGAGGCATCACGATCAAGGCGCAGACCGTCCGGACGATCTACCACGCGGACGACGGGAAGGAATACGTGCTGAACCTCATCGACACGCCCGGGCACGTAGACTTCAATTATGAGGTCTCGCGGTCGCTCGCGGCCTGCGACGGCGCCGTCCTTGTCGTGGACGCGACGCAGGGCGTCGAGGCCCAGACCCTCGGCAACGTGTACCTTGCGCTTGACCATGACCTCGAGATCATTCCGGTCATCAACAAGATCGACCTGCCGAGCGCGGATCCGGACGGCGTCGCCGCGGAGATCGAGGATATCATCGGCATCGAGGCGATGGACGCGCCGCGGATCTCCGCCAAGACCGGCGAAAACGTACATGCCGTTCTGGAAAAGATCGTGCACGACCTTCCGGCGCCCACCGGAGACGAGAACAAGCCGCTCAAGGCGCTGATCTTCGATTCGCTTTACGATCCCTATAAGGGCGTCATCGTATTCTGCCGCGTATTTGACGGCAGCTTCCGCCGCGGGAGCCGCGTGAAGATGATGGCGACCGGCGCGGTATTCGAGGTGACCGAGGTCGGGACCTTCGCGCCGGGACAGTTCATTCCGGGCGACGAGCTCTCCGCAGGTATGGTCGGCTATATGACCGCGAGCATCAAAGCGCTGTCGGAAACGCGGGTCGGCGATACGATCACGAACGCGGACGCGCCCTGTGATAAAGCGCTGCCGGGCTATAAGAAAGTACTGCCGATGGTGTACTGCGGCATTTATCCGGCCGACGCGGCAAGATACGCGGATCTTCGCGACGCGCTGGAAAAACTGCAGCTCAACGACGCGTCCCTTCTCTATGAACCGGAAACGTCGCAGGCGCTCGGCTTCGGGTTCCGCTGCGGTTTCCTCGGCCTTCTGCATCTCGACGTCATCACCGAACGGATCCAGCGGGAATTCGATCTCGACCTCGTAACGACGGCGCCGTCCGTCATTTACAAGATCTATAAGACCGACGGGACCATGATCGAGCTGACGAATCCGTCGAACCTGCCGGATCCGTCCGAGATCGAGCATATGGAGGAGCCGGTCGTCAAGGCGGAGATCATGGTGACGACCGAATACATCGGATCGATCATGGAACTGTGCCAGGCCCGCCGCGGGATCTACGAGAGCACGGATTACGTGGAAAAGACGCGCGCGGTGCTGAAATACACCATGCCGCTCAACGAGATCATTTACGACTTCTTCGACGCGCTCAAGAGCCGTTCGCGCGGCTACGCGTCGTTCGACTACGAACTGTCCGGCTACCAGACGAGCAGCCTTGTGAAGCTCGACATCCTCGTCAACCACGAACAGGTCGACGCGCTGTCGTTCATCGTCTTCGCCGACAATGCCTACGACCGCGGCAGCCGGATGTGCAAAAAACTGAAAGAGGAGATCCCGCGCCAGCTCTTCGATATCCCGATCCAGGCGGCGGTCGGCGGGCGCATCATCGCGCGGGAAACGGTGCGGCAGCTGCGCAAGGACGTTCTCGCGAAATGCTACGGCGGCGATATTTCCCGTAAACGGAAACTGCTTGAAAAGCAGAAGGAAGGCAAGAAAAAGATGCGTCAGATCGGCAGCGTAGAGGTGCCGCAGAAAGCATTCCTTTCCGTACTGAAGCTGGACGATACATGAGCGAAAAAACGCTGGGTCTCTATCTGCATATCCCGTTCTGTGTACGGAAATGCGCCTACTGCGATTTCCTGAGCTTTCCGGCCGCACAGGAGACGATGGCGGCCTATACGGAGGGGCTCATCCGGGAGATCCGGGCGTACGGCGAATGGTACGGCGGAAGACCGGTGGATACCGTCTATTTCGGCGGCGGGACGCCGTCTCTTTTGCCGCCGGATCTTCTTGCGAAAATATGGGCGGCACTCTTTGGCGCGTTCCGGATCATTCCGGGCGCGGAAGTTACGGCGGAAGTCAATCCGGGAACGCTCCCCGAAGGAGCGGCTTCTTTTGCTGAGGCCATTCCGGTAACGCGCGTCTCCATCGGCCTGCAGTCGGACGATCCTGAGCTTATGGAAATGCTCGGGCGGATCCATCGTTTTCCGGCGTTTCTTTCGATCTATGAGGAATTCGGCCGGCTGGGCATCACGGACCGGAACGTGGACCTTATGTTTGGTCTACCGGGGCAGACACTTGCCGGTATCGAAAAGACGCTGCGGCATGTGCTGGAACTTTCGCCGTCCCATGTCAGCGCCTACAGCCTCATGGTGGAGGAAGGGACGCCGATCGCAAAAAGGATCGCGGAAGGCGGACTTGTCCTTCCGCCGGAAGATACGGAACGGGCGATGTATCACCGCCTGACGGAGATGCTTGCGGAAGCCGGCCTCCGGCGCTACGAGATATCGAATTTCGCGCTGCCGGGCCGCGAAAGCCGGCACAACCTGCGGTACTGGAGAAGAGAGGAATATCTCGGATTGGGCCTCGGGGCGGCGTCCTTTGCGGACGGTATCCGCTATACGAATCCGCGGGATCTTCGCGAATACCTCGCGTGCGCGGACGATCCGGGAACGCTGAGGCGCGATATCGAGAAGATCGGCCGAAAGGAGGCCATGGAGGAAATGATGTTCCTCGGGCTCCGCACCGCCGAAGGCGTTTCGGACAACGCTTTCCGGGAAGCGTTCGGCTGCGGGATCGTAGATATTTACGGCAGCCTTCCGCAGCGCCTTGTAAAGGATGGACTGATGAGTTGTGAAAACGGCAGATATGTTCTCACAGACCGCGGAATCGATATCAGCAATACCGTGCTTGCTTCGTTCCTTCTGGACCGGGTACCGGCCTGAAAGTACAGAATCGGGTTTTTATGGAAGAAAAGAAATATATCCGCATACGCGGCGCAAAAGTCAATAATCTGAAAAATCTTTCCGTCGACATCCCCCGGAACGAGCTTGTCGTGCTCACCGGTCTTTCCGGATCCGGGAAGTCTTCCCTTGCGTTCGATACGATCTATGCCGAAGGACAGCGGCGCTATATGGAGTCGCTCTCTTCCTATGCCCGGCAGTTCCTCGGGCAGATGGAGAAGCCGGATGTCGAGAGCATAGAAGGGCTGCCGCCCGCGATCTCGATCGACCAGAAATCCACGAACCACAACCCGCGTTCGACCGTCGGCACCGTTACGGAGATCTACGACTACCTCCGCCTTCTTTTCGCACGTGCCGGGATCCCGCACTGTCCGCAGTGCGGGCGGGAGATCAGCCGCCAGAGCGTGGACCAGATGGTCGACCAGGTGATGGCGCTGCCGGAGAAGAGCCGGATCCAGCTCCTTGCGCCGGTCGTCCGCGGCCGGAAGGGACGGCACGAGAAAGTCCTCGAACAGGCAAGACGCGCCGGCTACGTCCGCGTCATGGTCGACGGGAGCATGTATGAACTTTCGGAGGATATCACGCTTGACAAGAACCTGAAGCATGACGTCGAGATCGTCGTGGACCGCCTTGTCGTGAAACCCGGCATCGAAAAGCGTCTGACCGATTCGATCGAGACGGTCCTGGATCTTACGAACGGCCTGCTTGTCGTCGACACGATGGACGGGAAGTTCCTGACGTTCAGCCAGAGCTTCTCCTGCCCCGACTGCGGGATCAGCATCGAAGAGATAGAACCGCGCAGTTTTTCGTTCAACAACCCGTTCGGCGCCTGCCCGGTCTGCACCGGGCTCGGATACCGGATGGAATTCGACCCGGAGCTTCTCATTCCCGATCCGGACCGCAGCATCACCGAAGGCGCGATCGTCGTGCCGGGCTGGCAGTCCGCCGCCGAGAAGGGAAGTTTTTCGCGGGCTATTCTCGACGCCATGGCGGAAGAGTATCATTTCTCGCTCGATACGCCGTTCGGAAAGTACCCGAAAGAAGTCCGCGATCTTATTCTTTACGGGACGCAGGGCAGGGTGATGAAGGTGCATTACCACGGGCAGCGGGGCGTCGGCGTTTATGACATCGCGTTCGAAGGGCTCATCCGGAACGTGGAGCAGCGGTACCGCGAAACGGCTTCGGAATGGAGCAAACAGGAATACGAGAAGTTCATGCAGATCACGCCGTGTACGGCCTGCGGCGGCATGCGCCTGAAACCGTCGGCGCTTGCCGTGACGGTCAGCGGCAAAAACATCCATGAGTTTACGGTCATGTCGACGCGCGCTCTCCTCGGGTTCCTCGATACCATGGAACTTTCTGAGATGCAGAAGAAGATCGGGGCTATGATCCTGAAGGAGATCCGCGCGCGCGTTCAGTTCCTTGTGGACGTAGGGCTCGATTATCTCACCCTTCACCGTGCCACGGCGACCCTTTCCGGCGGGGAGGCGCAGAGGATCCGGCTTGCGACGCAGATCGGTTCCGGTCTCGTCGGCGTGGCATATATTCTGGACGAGCCCAGCATCGGCCTGCATCAGCGCGACAATGAAAAACTGCTCGGAACCTTGAAGAAGCTCAGGGACCTCGGCAATTCCGTGATCGTCGTCGAGCATGACGAGGACACGATGCGCGAGGCCGACTGTATCGTGGATATCGGCCCCGGAGCCGGTGAACACGGCGGGAAACTCGTCGCGATCGGCACCGCGGACGAGATCATGGCGTGCGAAGACTCCATTACGGGAAAGTACCTTTCCGGAAAATGCACGATCCCGATCCCCTCCGCGCGCAGAAGCCCTGCCGGGTATCTGCGTCTTTACGGTGCGTCCGCCAACAACCTCAAGGATATCGACGTGGCCTTTCCGCTCGGCGTCTTCACCTGTGTGACCGGCGTGTCGGGATCCGGCAAAAGTTCGCTTGTCAATGAAGTGCTCTACAAGATCCTGGCGCACGATCTCAATCGCGCGCTCACGCATCCGGGGCACTACCGGGCGATCGAAGGCGCGGAGATGCTCGATAAGGTCATCGCCATCGACCAGTCGCCGATCGGGCGCACGCCGCGCTCCAATCCGGCGACCTATACCGGTCTTTTTGACATGATCCGCGATCTTTTCGCCGGGACCTCCGACGCGAAAGCGCGCGGCTATAAGAAGGGAAGGTTCTCCTTCAACGTTAAGGGCGGACGGTGCGAAGCCTGTGCCGGCGACGGCATCATCAAGATCGAGATGCATTTCCTGCCGGACGTCTATGTTCCCTGCGAGGTCTGCCACGGAAGACGCTACAACCGCGAGACGCTCGAGGTGAAATACCGCGGCAAAAGCATCTACGACGTTCTGCACATGACGGTGGAAGAAGCGATGGACTTCTTCGAACACGTGCCGCAGATACGCCGGAAGATCGAAACGCTGATGGACGTGGGACTCGGCTACATCCGTCTCGGGCAGCCGTCCACGGAACTGTCCGGCGGCGAGGCGCAGCGGATCAAGCTGGCTGCGGAGCTTTCAAGACGCAGTACCGGCAGAACGATCTACATTCTGGATGAACCAACGACGGGTCTGCATTTTGAAGACGTGAGCAAACTGATCCGGATCCTCAAGCGTCTCACCGACAGCGGCAATACGGTCCTCGTCATTGAACATAACCTTGATGTCATCAAGACCGCGGACTATATTATTGATATGGGACCGGAGGGCGGCGACGGCGGCGGCACGGTGATCGCGCAGGGAACGCCCGAAGAGGTAGCGGAAAATGCGCGGTCCTACACCGGTCAGTTCCTCAGAAAGATTCTGCGAAGGAAATAAGGAGCGAAAAATGGCTGTTACGGATATCGGCATGGATATCGGCTCGTCCTGGACGCGGGTATACGTGCGCGGCAAGGGCGTCGTTCTGACGGAGCCTTCCGTTGCCGCTTATGATAAAGACAGGAATAAATACGTTGCGTACGGGGATGACGCCTACGCGCTCATCGGACGCCAGTCGGGCAATGTAACGGCGGTACAGCCGTTCCGCGGCGGCAGCATCTCCGATTTCGCCGTACTTGAGGAGATCCTCCGCTATTATATCGGAAAGGCGCTCGGGCGCCGGATGCTGCGCAAGCCGTATCTGTGCCTGTGTCTGCCGGGCAGCATCACCGAGGTGGAGAGGCGCGCGGTGAAAGAGGCCGCGTATCAGGCGGGGGCGCGGGACGTTCTGCTCGTTCCCGTAACGGTGGCCGCCGCGATCGGCGCGGGGATCGACGTGACCAAACCGTACGGAAATCTTGTCGCCGATATCGGAAGCGGCACGACGGATATCGGGATCCTTTCCATGGCCGGCACGGTCGCGGAGAGCAGGATCCGTACGGCGGGACGCTCTTTCGACGAGGCGATCACACGCCATATCCGGCGTCAGCACGGTCTGTATATCAGCGAGTCGGACGCGGAAGATATCAAGAAGCGCCTCGGTACGGCCGTAAAACGACCCAGCCAGGTGCGTCTCGAGGTAAGCGGCCGCAACGTCGTGACCGGCGACCGCGCGAAGATCACGATCACGCAGGAGGAGATCCGCCAGGCGATCCGTGAATCGACGGAAGAGATCGCGGACGCCGTGCACAGTATGCTCGAAAAAACGCCGCCGGAACTGGCCGCGGATATCGTAACGCGCGGGATCGTTCTTACCGGCGGCGGTTCGCTCCTTGGCGGACTGGACGCCGCGATCGAGGAGAGGACGGGGATCCACGTGATGTGTGCCGAAGAGGCCCAGCTTTGCGTCGTGCGCGGCACCGGAAGGTACGCGGAGACCATCGCGGCTGTCGGTTGAAATGATGACGCAGGAACTGACCGGAATCGTGGAATCGATCCTGTTCCGGAATGAAGAAAACGGTTATACGGTATTTACCCTGATATCCGGCGCAGAGGAGACGACCTGCGTCGGATGTTTTGCTGCGCTCTCCAAAGGGGAGACGGTCGCCGTATACGGCAGCTATACCGATCATCCGAGCTACGGCCGCCAGTTCAAGGCGGAACGCTATGAGATCCGGATCCCGAAGGACGCCGCGGCGGTAGAACGGTATCTCGGAAGCGGCGTGATCCGCGGTATCGGCGTTACGCTGGCACACCGGATCGTGATGCGTTTCGGCGACGATACCCTGCGCATCCTCAAGGAGGAACCGGAGCGCCTTGCGGAGATCAAAGGGATCAGCGACCGTATCGCGCGGGATATCGGCGAGCAGGCGGAAGCGCAGGATGCGCTGCGCGACGCCATGATGTATCTGCAGGGATACGGTATCCCGCTTTCGACCGGCCTTCGGATCTATAAACGCTACGGCGCGGATATGTACGCCGTGCTGCGGGAAAACCCGTACCGGCTCGCGGAGGATATCGACGGGATCGGATTCCGTACGGCCGACGAGATCGCTTCAAAGATCGGATACCGGGCGGATTCCGAATTCCGCATCCGCTGCGCCCTGCAGTATATTCTCCGCGCGGCAGCGCAGGAAGGAAGCGTCTATCTTCCCGAGGAGGAAGCGGTAAGACGCTGCGGAGAGCTGATCGGTGTTTCGGAGGAAGAGATCATCCGGGAGAGCGAATCGCTCGTACTGGAGCGGAAACTCATTCTCCGGCGTGCCGGCGGGACGGATGGCACGGTCCGTGCGCTCTACGACCCCTGGTATTACCAGCTGGAACTCCATACCGCGAGAATGCTGTGCGATCTCAACGCGGCGCTGACCGGTGACGAAGAGTTCGTCCGCAGGAAGATACAAAGCCTTGTAAAGACGAGCCGGTTCACGCTGGAAGAGGAACAGATAAACGCCCTGACGTATGCGGTCCGGTACGGCCTGTGCATCATTACGGGCGGTCCCGGGACCGGGAAGACGACCGTGATCCATGAGATCCTGCGGTACTTTACGGAAGAGGGAAAAAATGTGGTCCTTGCGGCGCCGACGGGTCGTGCCGCAAAGCGTATGACGGAGACGTGCGGCTTTGATGCGTCGACGATCCACCGTCTGCTGGAGATCGGGCCGATCAGTGAGGAAGCGGGAGAGAGGCTCCGCTTCGGAAGGAACGAGGAGAACCCGCTGGAAGCGGACGTCATCATCGTGGACGAGATGTCGATGGTCGATATCGTGCTGATGCACGCGCTTCTTTGCGCAACAGCGCCCGGGACCCATCTCATCCTGGTAGGCGACGCGGACCAGCTGCCGAGCGTAGGACCCGGAAACGTCCTGCGTGACATCACCGAGGAGGGCTGCTTCCCGACCGTGCGGCTGACACGTATCTTCCGGCAGGAGGAAACGGGGGATATCGTTCTCAACGCGCACCGCATCAACCGCGGAGAGATGCCTGCGCTTGATAACCGCAGCAGGGATTTCTTCTTCCTTGCCAGGGAGGACGCAGGCCGCATCATCGGCAACATGCTCACCCTGATCCGGGAGAAACTTCCGCCGTACGTGGGAGCGACCGCGATGGATATCCAGGTCCTCACCCCGATGCGAAAAGGACCGCTCGGTGTGGAACGGCTGAACGCGGTGCTGCAGCAATACCTCAATCCGCCGTCTCCGGACAAGGCGGAGCATGAAGCGGGCGGCATCGTGTTCCGTACCGGCGATAAGGTCATGCAGATCCGCAACGATTACCAGATCGAATGGGAAGTGCGGGGCAGGTACGGCATCGCCGTTGAGACCGGGACGGGGATCTTCAACGGAGATATCGGGATCGTCCGGGAGATCGATAAGACGATGCGGACGATGACGGTCGAATTCGACGAACACCGCATGGTCGAATATTCCTTTGAGATGCTCGGCGAGCTCGAACTGTCCTATGCCGTGACGATCCACAAGTCGCAGGGAAGCGAGTACCCGGCGGTCCTTCTGCCGCTCCTTGCCGGTCCTGCGCCGCTTATGAACCGGAACCTTCTCTATACGGCTGTCACCCGGGCACGGAAATGCGTCGTCATCCTCGGAAGAGAGGAGACACTGCGCACGATGGTCGAAAACGTCCGGCGCCAGGAACGGTATACGTCTCTGCGCGAAAGGATCCGGGAAATGCAATGAAGGACCCGAAAGGCATTTCCGTTCTCGATCTTCTGTATCCGCGGCACTGTCCGTTCTGCGGAGAGATCCTTCCGTCCGGCCACCTTGCGCACGAGACCTGTATCCGTGCGCTTCCCGGAATGGGCGGGATACGCTGCGCCGTCTGCGGAAGACCTCTTGCGGAAGGAACTTTATGCGAAGACTGCGCCGCCCGTCCGCGTATTTTCCGGAAAGGACGCAGCGCGTTTCCTTATCAGGCTTCTTTGCGGACGGCCATGTCCATGATGAAATTTCACGGCAGAGCGGAATATGCCTTTCCGCTCGGCCTTCTTCTCTATGAGCGCGAAGGGGAAACTGCCGCATCCTGGGGCTGCGGTCTCATCGTTCCCGTTCCCATGTACCGGAAGAAAAAACGAAAACGCGGCTACGACCAGGCGGAACTGATCGCAAAGACTTTTTCCATGGCGTCGCACGTTCCGATGGACCGGCGGGCTCTCCGCCGGGTACGTCCGACCGGCGCCATGAAGGAACTCGGGGCTAAGGAGCGGCGGAAAAACATGGCGGACGCGTTCGAAGCGGATCCGAAGCGTGTTGCGGGAAAGCGTATCCTCCTTATTGACGACATCTATACGACCGGCTCTACGCTGGAAGCGTGCGCGGCGGCGCTTCTTGCCGCGGGCGCGGTGGATGTATATTTCCTCACCGTCTGCGCGGCGGTGCCTTCGGACGACGGTTCATGCTGAAAACGCTTTCCGTCCATGATGTATAAAATATGTTTATTTATCGTGTTTTGTGATACACTTATGGTGACATAACATACCTGCGGCGCCAAG
>JAFOIS010000278.1 GCA_017420605.1 Lachnospiraceae bacterium
ATTTTCACGCCGGTCACCTACGCTGTGACGGGCTGGCTCAAGAAGAAAGAACAGATCGATACGTACGATCATGACGTGAAGTACAACGTTATTGGGCAATAAAGCAAAAACAGAAGCCGGAGGGCTGCACGGAGTCGGGCGGCAATACAAAGTAAGGCAGCGGTGCCGGAAACAGGACGCACCGGTGTGGGAGGTCAAAATGAGAGAAAAGGAAGCGCTGACGCATCTGGGAAGCCGGGGAACGGAATACAAAACGGAGTATGATCCGTCCCTCCTCGAGACGTTTACGAACAAGCATCCGGAAAATGATTATTTCGTCAAGTTCAACTGTCCGGAATTCACGAGTCTGTGCCCGATCACGGGACAGCCGGATTTCGCGACGATCACCATTTCCTATGTGCCGCAGGAGCGGATGGTGGAGAGCAAGTCGCTCAAGCTCTACCTCTTCTCGTTTCGGAACCACGGCGATTTCCACGAGGACGTCGTCAACGTGATCATGAAGGACCTCATCCGGCTCATGGATCCGAAGTATATCGAGGTCTGGGGAAAGTTCCTGCCGCGCGGCGGGCTGTCGATCGACCCGTACTGCAATTACGGCAAGCCCGGTACGAAATGGGAGGACGTCGCGTGGGAACGCCTTTGGCTGCACGACCTCTATCCGGAGAAGGTCGACAATCGGTAAACGCACCGCCGGAGCAGCACTGAGCAGTGTCGGAACAGCGCCGGAGCAGCTCCGCAGCAACGGATGATCAGACAACAGGATATAAGAACGAAGAACGGCGGCCCGGCTGGGCCGCTTTTTTGCGCGTTTTTTGCTCCGGGCCTGCCTGGTGTGTTTGAGCAAACAAATCGTTAGAAATTGACGCGGAGGTCTTCCGAAAAACTGCTTGCAAACCATGTTTGGAGCAAAAATAAAACGAAAACATATTAAATATATAGATTTGAAGGCATAAAAACAAAATAATATTTAGTTTGAAATTGACACACAAGGGATCGTGGGAATATGATGTAGATAAGAGATTTCTATCAGCAGGAGGTGTCATATGCCGTATCCGGAGTATCTCATCATAGGCGCGGGAACGATCGGCTGTTCCCTTGCATATCAACTGAGCGTACAGGGAAAGAGCGTCACGGTATTGGAAGACCGTGATACGGCATTCGGTGCGGCCGGGGCGTCCGGAAGCCTGGTCGGACGATGGGGGTACGACGAGGGCCCTGTCGGGGATTTTGTCGGGGCCAGTATCGATTACGCGCCGCAGCTGGTCGAGGAGCTTCAGGAAGACGTCGGCTGGAAGACGGAGACCGACTATCTGCAGGTCATTTCCAACGACGTGGAAATGAAAATCGCGGAGATCCTGCTGAAAAAATACGTTTACGGAAAAGTCCGGGCGTCGATCGTGGACATCACCGAGGCCAGGAAATACGAACCGGCCGTCTCCGCCGAGCTGCCGGGCGCGATCCTCATACCGGACATGAATTATTTCGATCCGATCAAACTGGCATTCGCATTCCGGAGACGCGCCGCGGAACACGGTGCGGTATTCATAAACGAAGCCGGCGTGACGGAGCTTATTATGCGCGGGGGGACGTGCGTCGGCGCGCGTACCCGGAAAGGCGATCATTATGCCGGCGCAGTCGTGCTCTGCGCGGGCTCCTGGTCTGCCGGCATCGCAAAAACGGCAGGCCTTGAGCTGCCGGTAAAGCCGTTCCGCAGCGAGATGATGGTCACGGAACCAACCGGCCCGCTGATCAATGGGGAGATCGGAAGCTGTACGCTGAAGGCGGTGTGGTATTTTCCGGAACTGATCACGGACGAGCGTGTGCTGAAATACAAACTGAGTTTCGCGATCGAGCAGACGGATACCGGTACCTGCATCATACACGGAAGCCGGGAGGACGCGGGCTTTAATGTTATCCCGTCCCCGTCCGTGCTGGAACTGCTTCTGAAAACCGGTTACCGGATCGTGCCGGCGCTGCGGGATCTGCGGATCATCCGGAGTTTCTGCGGTCTGCGCCCGGTGAGCGAGGACAATCTGCCGTATATGGGAGCGGCGCCTTCTGTTCCCGGCCTTTTCCTCTGCACGGGACACGGCGCTTCCGGGATCACGATGAGCGCGGTCACCGGAAAAGCGATGGCGGAGTATCTTATCTGCGGGAAGGCCCGGATCACCGATATCAGCGCCTTCGATCCTTCAAGGATCGGAAAGGCCGGCGGTATGTGAAGGGTCGGAACCGGAGTCCGGCAGGAGAATGGCAGGACGGAAAAACGGGCCGCTAAAAAGGCGGCTGTATAGAAAGACGGCGGTATTGAAAGGCGGAGAATATGGACAAGGAAATGCGGGTCGCGGAGCACCCTGTTCTGGGAGAAGCCTCTTTCGGTAAAGAGGTGGTCATTTATTTTGACGGAAGACCCGTGCCGGCGCTCGAAGGAGAACCCGTTGCGGCGGCGCTCCTGGCGGCGGGGATCCGCGCGTTCCGAACGACGGAGAAACGCAGGGAGCCGCGCGGTGTTTTCTGCGCGATCGGACGGTGTACAGACTGTATGATGATCGTGGACGGGAGGCCGAACACGCGCACCTGCGTTACGCCGGTCAGGGCTGGAATGCGGGTCGAAACGCAGCACGGCCTCGTCGGGGAGGTGGGCTTATGAAAAGAATCAGCGCAGACGTCGCGGTGATCGGCGCAGGTCCTGCGGGGCTGTGCGCGGCGCTGGAAGCGGCGAAGGCCGGCGCAAAAGTCCTTCTCATTGATGAGAATGCAAGACCCGGCGGGCAGCTTTTCAAGCAGATCCATAAGTTTTTCGGTTCCAGAGAACATGAGGCCGGGGTCCGCGGTTTCCAGATCGGAGAGTCTCTGCTTGCGGAGGTCAGGGAAGCCGGCGTCGACGTGATGCTGGATTCTCTGGCATACGGGATCTTTCCGGGAGAAGGGATCGGCCTTATCCATGAAGGGAAGCATTATCTGGTAGAGGCATCCCGGACGGTCATTGCCGCGGGCGCCAAGGAGAATTATATCGCCTTCCCCGGAAGCACCCTCCCGGGCGTCATGGGCGCTGGCGCGGCCCAGACCATGATCAACATCCACCGGGTGCTGCCGGGCAGGAAGGTATTGATGCTGGGCTCCGGGAACGTCGGCCTGATCGTATCCTACCAGCTTCTCCAGGCCGGCGCGGAAGTGGCGGCTGTCGTGGAGGCGGCGCCGCGGATCACGGGATACCGGGTCCACGCCGCAAAACTTATGCGGGCGGGCGTCCCGTTTTATACGGGATATACGATCCGGAATATCTTCGGATCCGGCAGCGTCGAGGGGGCGGTGATCACTGCGTTGGACGATGCGGGAAAGGCGATCGAAGGTTCGGAAAAGCAGATCGACTGCGATACGGTCTGCCTTGCGGTAGGACTGAATCCGATGACGGAACTGGTATGGCAGGCGGGCTGCGCATTCGATTATATACCGGCGCTGGGAGGCCATGTGCCTCTGCATGACGAAAACCTTGAGACTACCGTGCCGGGAGTCTACGTTGCGGGAGACGTCACGGGCGTTGAGGAGG
>JAFOIS010000279.1 GCA_017420605.1 Lachnospiraceae bacterium
TGCGGGAAGAAGACGCAGAAGCGGCCGACCTTCATCGGAAGGATCATCGTGCCTTCCTTGTCCTCGGACAGAAGGGCGTCGCCTTCTTCGCTGTATTCCCTGGAAATGGTCCGGAGATCCGCGACCGGCTTCCAGCCGATGGTCTCCGATCCTTCGATCAGGACCATCACGTCGATCTCTTTGCGGTGCGCTTCGAAAATGCTCTTTTCATACGGGCTTGTCTCATAGTTGAGGCGCACGATGCGGACGCCGTCGCCTGCCGGAAGCTCGACGTCGAACGCAAACCCGCTCTCTTCGATCTTTCCGACAAGGTCCATCGCATAATCCAGCTGCGGGCTTAAGCCCTTGTATTTTGCCGCGTTGGCAGTGGTATCAAAAATCATGATCTTCCTCCTTCCGGGATCCGGTAAAGAAGCGGGACGGCAAAGCGCCCCGCCGTCTCGTCAGATCTCGCCGATCTTCTGCAGAAGTGCCTTGTTCTTTTCCTTCGTCTCGTCGTCGATGTCGCCCTCATAGTCGCGGCCGTACCAGCCCGGGCAGCCGAGGAGCGTCATCGCCTGCGAGAACGCCGCCATGAGGAGTCCGGTGCCGGCCCAGAAATTGCGAAGCTCCAGGATGTTGTCGAGGGCGTCGCCCGCGGTCTTGTAATCGTCCTTTGCCAGGGCTTCATACATGATCTTCGCGTTCTTCGGCGTCGCCGAGAACATTCCGTCGAGGTTCTTGTTCACGCCGAACTTATAGGCAATGTCGAACTCGTCGATATTGCTGAAGATCGCGTCGAAGTGCGCCGGCATTTCCCCGCTTCTAAGAAGCAGGCGCTGCGTGACGAGGTTGCCGGACTTGATGCCGCCGATGTTCGGATTCTTCCAAAGACGCATGACCGTCGCCGGAAGCGTCGGGGTCTTGGTTACGACCGGAAGGTCATAGAGGTAGACCGGGTATTTCGACCGGTTCGCGACCTCATTGTAAAACGCAAAGATGCCTTCCTGCGAAAGGCCGCTGTAGTACGGGACGGTGGATACGACGCCGTCGATCCCTTTTATGCCGTCCAGCAAGGCGATCTTGTCCATTTCCCGTTCGATCGAGATATCCGACGTGCAGACCAGCACCGGCACACGTCCCTTTGCCGCTTCGACCGAAGTCTCCGCGACCTTCCGGAACTCCGAATTGCGCACGTAAGTGCCGTTGCCCATCGAGCCCATGACCAGTACGCCCGCGCAGCCGGCCGCGATCTGCTGTTCGATCTGTTCCGCCATGCTCTTCGGAATAAAAGTACCGTCTCTTTCGATCGGCGTTCCGAGTGCCGGGTAAAACCCTGCTTTCATTTTCTGTCAAGCCTCCGTATGTATGTTGATAAAACCTTCCGGATCTCTATGGATCCGTTTTCCGCACAGCATAAACGCAGGGGCGGCATGACCGCTCCCTGCGCTTTCATTACATTATTCGGCCTTTTCGCCGGCCTCTTCGGCCTCCCGTGCCGCTTTCGCGATCGGGTTTTCCGGACGTTCCGGGGCAGCCGCCTGGTCTTTCGCGAGCGCCGCCTCGACGAATTCGTCGGACCGGTGGCAGGCGACCTGGTGCTCCTTGCCGCGGATCATGTAGGACTTCATCTCCGGGTCTTCCGTCTTGCACTTCTCGATGCAGTACTGGCAGCGGGTGTGGAACCGGCAGCCGGACGGGATGTTCATCGGGCTCGGGACGTCGCCTTCCAGAAGGATCCGCTCCTTATGATAGTCGATATCCGCGACCGGGATCGCCGAGAACAGCGCCTTGGTGTAGGGATGCAGCTCGTCGCGGTACAGATCGTCCGCGTCGGCCAGCTCCACGATCTTCCCGAGGTACATGACCGCGATACGGTCCGAGATGTACTCGATGACCGACAGGTTGTGGGAAATGAAGATGTATGTGAGGTTGCGTTCCTGTTTCAGACGGTTGAGAAGGTTCAGCACCTGCGCCTGGATGGAAACGTCGAGCGCCGAGACCGCTTCGTCGCAGACGACCAGCTCCGGGTCAACGGAAAGGGCGCGGGCGATACCGATCCTCTGCCGCTGGCCGCCCGAGAACTCGGACGGATAACGGTCCATGTAGTCCCGGTGCATGTTGACTTCTTCAAGCAGGTCGCCGACGTGTTTGCGGCGTTCCTCTTTCGTCTTGAGGCCGAACTTCTTGAGCGGGTCGGACATGGCGCCGTAGATCGTGAACGACGGGTTGAGCGAGCTCTGCGGATCCTGGAATACGATCTGCATGTTCTTGCGGGCCGCGTCAAGTTCACGGTTCTTCATCTTGCGCAGATCCTTCGGGCCGTCCGGGAAGTAATAGAACACTTCGCCGCCCGTAGGCTTAACGAGCTGCAGGATCGATTTGCCGAGCGTCGTCTTGCCGCAGCCGGACTCGCCGACGAGTCCGAGCGTCTCTCCCCTGTAAACGGTAAGGTCAACGCCGTCGACTGCGCGAACGACTTTTTTGGAGCCCTTGACCGGGAAGTGGGTCTCCAGGTTTTTGACGGTCAGTAATACTTCTTTATTCTCCATCGTTCTTGCAGGCCTCCCTCCAGTTGCAGCACCGGATCATGTGCGTCGTACCTTCGATGACCTCTTCATCCGGCATCCGCTCGCGGCACGCTTCGCAGGCGAAGTCGCAGCGCGGTTCGAACTGGCATCCCGGCGGCCGGTTGTACGGGTTCGGGGTCATGCCGCGGATGGGCTGAATGTTCTGGTCTTTGCCTTTGCCGAGGACCAGGATCGAGGCAAGAAGCGCTCTGGTGTACGGGTGCTTCGGGTTTTTCAGGACTTCGCGGGCCGTGCCGGATTCCACGACGTTGCCCATGTACATGACGAGCACGTCGTCCGCCATTTCACAGACGACGCCCATGTCGTGCGTGATGAGCAGGATCGCGGTATCGTTCTCTTCCTTCAGCTTCGTCATCAGCTCGAAGATCTGGGCCTGGATCGTCACGTCGAGCGCGGTGGTCGGCTCGTCCGCAAGCAGGACGTCCGGGCTGCAGCTCATGGCAAGAGCGATCATCGCTCTCTGCCGCATGCCGCCCGAATACTCGTGCGGATACTGGTCGATCCGGCGTTCCGGTTCCGGAATACCCATCTGCTTGAGGAGTTCGAGCGTGCGCTTGCGCGCTTCCGCCTTCGAGCACTTGTCATGCTGACGGATGTTCTCGGCGATCTGGTTGCCGACCTTGAAGACCGGGTTGAGCGCGGTCATCGGGTCCTGGAAGATCATCGCGATGTTCTTGCCGCGGTACGCGCGCATTTCCTTGCTGTTCTTTCCGAGGTCGGACAGGACCACGTCGCCCTTATCGTGGGTGTGGTAGATGATCTCGCCTTCCTCGATACGGGAAAGACGCGGCAGAAGCTGCATGATCGAAGAGGCGGTAACGGACTTGCCGCAGCCGGACTCACCGACGACGCACAGGCATTTGCCCTTGCGGATCTCGAAGCTGACGTCGTTGACAGCTTTGTTGCACCGCTTTTCGGTATAGAAATAGGTTTTCAGATGTCTTACGGAAATTACACTTTCACCAGCCATTTGTCCGCCTCCTTAACCCTGTACCGACGTATCCGTCATATCCCGGATACCGTCGCCGATGAAGTTGATGCTCATGACGAACAACGTGATCGTGGTACCGACCGGCGCCCACATCCACCAGGCTTTCTCCAGTGTGTACATATCCTGCGAGGCATTCAGGATGTTGCCCCAGGTCGGGATCTGCATCGGAACGCCCAGTCCGAGGAAGGACAGCGCCGCCTCTTCCAGGATCATGGAGGCCATGTTGATCGTGATATTGACGATGATCGGCGCCAGCGCGTTCGGAAGCATGTGCTTGAAGCAGATGATGGCGTCGTTCAGACCGAAGGCGTGCAGGGCCTGTACGTATTCCTCCTCGCGGATCGAGAGCATCGTCGCCCTCGCCAGACGGAAGATACCGACCCAGCCGGTGATCGTGAAGATGATGATCAGGTTCCGCATGCTGCGGCCCATGATCGTTACGAAAAGGAGGTTCAGGATCATCGTCGGGAAGGACGTTAAGGCTTCGCCTATGCGCATGAAGACCTTATCGAACCAGCCGCCCTTATACCCGGCGTAGGAGCCGAGAAGGACGCCGATGACCGCGCCGCCCAGCGCGCCGAGAGACGCGATGAGGATCGAATAGCGTCCGCCGTACAGAACGCGGGAGAAGACGTCGCGTCCGACCTTGTCGGTACCGAACCAGTGTATCCCGCTCGGCGCTTTCAGAATGTTCCGAAGGTCAACGGTCTCCGCCTGATACTTCGTGATGAGGGGCGCGAAGACGCAGGCGAGGAAGATGACCGAGAAGATCACAAGACCGACGATCGCGAGCCTGTTGCTGAAGAACTTGGCCACGGCGCGCGAACTCTTTTTCCGTTTCGCGTTTGCGCCGCTCTCTTCTCTTTCGCGGATCTTGTCGAATTTACGATATAAATGTTTTTCCGCTCTGGTAAGCTGTTTCATGCCGGACCTCCTTCCTTACTGCAGCCGCACGCGCGGATCGATGATCCGGGTGAAGATATCCATAAGGAGCGACATCAGCATGACCATGACGACGATGATCAGCGCGATCATCATGACCATCGGGTAGTTCTGCGCCGTAACGGCGTCCTTGAACGTCATGCCGATGCCCGGCCATGAGAACACGTTTTCAATGACCATCGAAGTGGAGATCAGCGCCGGCAGACGGAAAGCGATCAGGATGATGACCGGCGTCATCGTGACGCGGAAGCCGTGCACCAGATTGACTTTCCATTCCGGAATACCCTTCGACCTCGCCGTCTTGACGAAGTCACGGTTCATACTTTCCAGCATGGAGGACCGGGCGTAACGCATGACGGATGACGTCTGCGTCAGTCCGAGCACCATGGCAGGCAATATCAGATATCTCAAATGTTCATACCAGTGGGTCATTTGCGGCGTCGTTCTGCCGCCGATCGGGAGCCATTTGAGTTTGAGTGCAAAAATCAGGATCGCGACCATGCCGAAGAAGAACTGCGGGATCGCCTGTCCGACGACGCCGATGGCCGTCAGGATCATATCGATCACCTCTCCCTTGTGCAGGGCGGCGAGGATACCGAGGACGCTTCCGAGGATCGCGGAGATCACAAGACCGGTAAGCGCCAGTTCCAGCGTGATCGGAAGCCTCTGGGCGATCACATCCTTGACCGGCACGCCGCTCGCCATGCTTTTGCCCCAGTCACCCTGAAAAACACGGAACAGCCAGCGGAAATACCGGACGATGAACGGCTGGTCAAGTCCGTAAGACGCACGGATGACGTCCAGTTCCGCAGGAGACATCTGCGCAAGAATGTCGGGCGGAAACATCGTATTCAGGATGTCGCCCGGCACCAGTTCCAGACCGCCGTAGATCAGGAAGCTCATGAGCAGAGTCATCGGAATGAAGGTCAAAAATCTCTTTAATACATATTTTCCCATACTCGCACCTTCGTTGTGGATGGTTCTTTTTTAAAGAAGAAGGCAGCCAGAAGGCTGCCTTCCTCAAGCAGATCATTCTGTTCAGATCATCTCAGCAATAAATGCCTCGATTCCTCGCTTCATGGTCAGTTCGTACTATCAGTGCAGGGTCCAGTGCTGGATATCCCAGTTCCAGCCGAACTGCGGGTTCGCCCACTTCTCGACATTGCCTTCGACCTTGTCGGAGGTGATGACCCAGTACGGAGAATAGTACAGCGGGATGATCTTCATTTCTTTGGACTGCCATTCTTCGAACGCGGCATAGGCTGCCTTCTGCGCTTCCACATCAGAGGTGCCGAACAGCGCGTCGGTCAGGGCCTGCATCTCTTCCGTTACCGGATGTGCGTTGTTGGAGTTCATGCCGGCGCCGAAACGTTCATAGTAGTTCAGGATCGTGGTCGCGGCAAGAGCGCCGTAGCAGAGATCCCATTCGACCGTGGAGACGGCTTCTTCAGACCAGCTCGGTTCGTTGTTGACCGTCGGAAGGGAGTTCAGCGCGGTGCCAAGGTCGCCGGTCGCCAGATACGGTTCGCTCTGGATGCCGACTTCGGCAAGTTCCTGCTGGATGATGGACATAAGGTCGACCGTCTGCTGATCGGTGTAGTAGTACACGATCTTCAGGACACGGCTCGAATCCCAGCCGACTTCGGCAAGGAGCTCTTTCGCCTTATCCGGGTTGTAGTCATAGGTCTCAAGGCCGGTCTTCTTCCAGTCGTGGCCGGTCGGGGTCAGGGTGCCGTCGCCCGGAAGGGTCGCGCCCTGGAACAGGCCTTCGCTGATGCCCTTGCGGTCGATCGCGTAAGCGATTGCCTGACGGACGCGCGGATCAGCAAGCTGGTTGACTTCGCCTTCGGCGTGCTTGTACTCGTTGACGTTGAGCCAGCGGGTGTACAGAGCGGAAACAGTGTGGATGTGGACGCCGTCGAGGCCGTCGCAGGCCTTCATCTGATCATAGTTCTTAACGAACGCATAGTCGAGCTGGCCGGCGCGGAACGCTTCCGGAAGGTCCGGGTCAGTCTCAGGCTGGTTCGCGGAGCACTGGATCTTGAAGTTGGCAACGCCGTTCCAGTACTGCTCGAACGGAGCATAGATCGTGTACTCGTTCATCTTGACTTCTTCAATGTAGAACGGGCCGGAACCGATCGGCTTCTGGAAGAACGGATCCTGCTGGAGCTGCGTGAAGTCAGCGTCCTTGAGGAGGTGCTGCGGAAGGATGGCGAATTCGCCGAGCGCCCACTGCAGGTTCGGAACGACCTTCGCGAACTTGAGGGTGATCGTCTTGCCGTCCGCATCGACCGTGATACCGGAGACGTGCTCAGCCGTACCGGCGACGTATTCCTCGGCGCCTTCCAGGTTACGGAAGGTATTGAGGATCGTGGAGATCAGCGTGGAGCCGTTGATGATGCCCTTCTCGATCGAGAAGACCACGTCGTCAGCGGTGACCGGTTCGCCGTCGTGCCACATAAGGCCGTCACGGAGATGTACCGTAGCGGTAAGGCCGTCTTCGCTGATTTTGCAGTCATCGGACATACCGCACTCGGTCGTCAGCTCGTAATCAGCGTTCATGCCGACAAGCGTCTCGAAGCAGAACTTGTTGTCGTTGGTCAGGTTCGCGTTGAACCACGGGACCTGGAAGAAATCGACGGCGCCCATGTTGGAATACATAACGGGCATTTCGCCTGCCGGTTCTTCAGACGGAGCCGCTTCTTCGCTGCTGGCCGGAGCCGCTTCTTCACTGGAAGCCGGAGCCGCTTCTTCGCTGCTGGCCGGAGCTGCTTCGCTGCTGCTGGCCGGAGCCGCTTCGCTGCTGGATGCTGCGCCGCCGCAGGCCACCAGGCCGAGGATCATGCAGGCGACGAGCAGGATTGAAAGAAATTTCTTCATTTTTTTCTCCTTCTCTTCTTTCAATGGTCTATGGGTTTCCTGTTGTTATAAACAAACACCGCCGTGCCGTCAGCGCGCGGCAATGAATTGTTTCATGATTTTTACTTTTTCACACCGACGTAGCGCCGTCCGCCGCCGACTTTTACGATGCTCATGCATTTTTCGATCGGAACGCGCAGCCCGAGGGCACGGATCGCGTCCTGACCGGCTTTGCTGATCGGCCTCGAGCTCAGCATTTCCGCATTATTGCGGACCTGGTCCGCCGTATCGCAGCCGAGGACGAGGCTCGTCACGCCCGGAAGGTCGCGGATGTATACCATTGCCATCTGCGGCAGTGTCATGCTTTCGGCTTTCGCGATATCATGGAGCTCGTCGATGTAGGGCTGCATGAAACTGTAATCGTCCGGCACCTTTTCCATGCAGAGCATGCCCTGCAGGAAAACGGAACGCACGAAGACCGGCCTGCCCTGCTTTTCCAGTTCCTCGAGGCAGCCGGAATCGATGATCCGGCGGTCCAGCATGTTCATCGGCACCTGGATCGCGTCGAGCCATTCTTTATGAATAAATTCTTCGACGTCCTTCTCGTCGTAGACGGAAGTACCGATATAGTCCGCGTATCCGTCCGCTTTCATCTTCTCGAGATGCGGACGGAGCACGTCGCCGTACGCGTCGACCTCCACGGCGTCATGGAAGAAGTACATCTTGACGCCGCCGATGCGGTTCAGCGTCTTTTCCTGTTTCTCATGAAACGCCGCGGCCGGATCTTCGCTGCCGCGCACACTGAACTTGCTGGTCACGTAAAAGCGGGGGCCCTTTGCTTTCAGGTAATGGCCGATGACCTCCTCGGACGTGCCGTAAGCAA
>JAFOIS010000280.1 GCA_017420605.1 Lachnospiraceae bacterium
GCGCGTCGCTGGCCGTATAGTACCTTCCGCTGTCATAAAGGAGGTCGAAACGCTCTTCCGTAAGATCGAGGACGAAGACCTCGGGCCGGATCTTTTCCGCTATGTCCGTGAAAGCGCCGCTTATTTCCCGCCTGAGCATGATCTCCCGGTACCGGTTTCTGTGCCGTACTTCCCTTCCGGGCTGCTCCTTGCGGGCCGCCCCGCCCGCCGCGGCCGCCGCGCTGCCGATCGCCGCAAGCGATGAAAAGGAAAACCGGATATACGGGTTATGGAGATGCAGCGTGTGCGTCAGGATCTTCGAAAGGTTGTAACCGCCGGCCATAAGATACCGGTTCTCGCGCACCGGGGGAAACGCCTCTTCCAGAAACGCGGCCATCTCCGCAGCCAGCGCCCGGAATTCCTCTTCGCCGCGCCGGTGGAACTGCATGGCCAGAATATCGCCGAGGCGGTAGCGGACGGCCCTCTCCAGCGTTCCGCGGTACCTGTCATAAAGGGAAAGCCGCCGGAATTCGCCGAGAAGATGCGCCATGGCGTCGATCCCGAGGCGGGGATCCATCTTTCCTGCCCTGTCCGCATAGCCGGTCTCGATCAGCGATCCCGGGCGGAACCGGCGGTAATAATAGAGTGCCTCCGGCACCGAAACGATCTTATCCGCGCAGGCAAGGATCAGCGCATACACGGCCGGCGACTCGAACGAGCAGGACGGCAGGCGGATCGCGTTCTTTTCCCACAGCGCACGCTTTGAAATGGATTTGTACAGCGCCGTCGGCCCGTAGATCATGTGCTCTTCCTTCGAATAGGGCACACCCATCGTGCTTCCGCAGCTCCGGTAGATCATCCGGCCGGTCCTGCCGTCCACCCTCCAGATATCGCACTCCGCGAAATCGGCGTCCTCCTCCTTTGCGGCATGATAGAGCTTTTCAAAGTATGCCGCGTCCACCCAGTCGTCCGGATCGACGAACGCAAGATACTCTCCCGCGGCTTCTTCGATCCCGCGGTTCCGTGCGGAAGAGACGCCCCCGTTCTCCTTCCGGATATACCGGAACCGGAGGTCCCCCCGGCAGTGCGCGCGGCAGTCTTCGGAGGATCCGTCGGAGGATCCGTCGTCGATAAGCAGCGCCTCGAAATCCGGGAAGGTCTGGCCGGACAGACTCTCAAGACACTTTCCGATACAGTCGTGCACGTTATAGACGGGCAGGATCGCGGAGACCGCCGGGCGGTACGCGCGCCGGGCGGCGCCGATCTTTTCCTGCGCCGAAAGGAGCGCCGCCCCCGCCTCCCCGGAACACTCCGCGGCGTCCCACCCGGCCAGGGTGTTCCGCGCGGTAAAGACCTCGTCATATTCCGGAGACGAAGGATAGATATCGCAGGAAATGTACGGGATCCCGAAATAAACGGCCAGCGTAAGTCGGTGCAGGCCGTCGATGATCCGGCCCTCCGAATCCGCGGCGATCGGATGCTCCTCCCGAAGGCCGTCCGCGCGGACGCTTTCGAAAAGGCGGCGGAACGCCGCAAGGCGCTTTTCCGCCGAAGAGGCGCTGCAGTGCCGCGAAAGGGCCGCAAGATAAAGTTCCGTCCCGGCTTCCCCGCCGTCCGCAAGACTCTCCGCGCATGCAAGCCGCGCGGCGAGCCACCGGTAGGACGGATCCTGCCTCTGCAGAAGAAGACCGGCCGGAAGGCGCAGGCTTTGCCGCACCGGCGCGCCGAAAAGCAGCTTCCAGACGTCCGGGCCTGTCCAGACCGCGTCCGGGTCCTTCCCGCGCACCGCCGGCAGAACGTCCGCAAGGCTGCTCTCATGCACCGCGACGAGGATCCTCTCGTCTTCCCCGCGCCGATAGCGGGAAAGACTCATGACGGGCCGCCCGTGAAACGTCTCTCCTTCTTCCGCCGGTCCCGAAACCAGATGGCAGCGCACCCGCCCGAGAGCGCCCGCCCTCTCAAGACCGCGCAGAAGAAGCCCGGCCGCATATCCGCAGCCGAACACGGCAAAGCACGTGTTTTCCTCCGCAAGCCATCGCGGCTTTTCCGTCATGTCCCCTTACCTTGCTCCTTTGCCCGTAAACAGCTGCCGCACCGTCTTTGCCAGGATCCGTGCGTCCATGCCCGGGGTCCATGTGTCGATATACGTAAGATCCAGCCGTACGATCTCGGCGAAATCCGTGATGTCGCTCCTGCCGCTCACCTGCCAGAGACCGGTCATCCCCGGGCGCATCGCCAGCCTCCGCCGGTCGCGCTCCGAGTACGCGGCATATTCCTCCGGCAGCGGCGGCCGCGCGCCCACCAGCGACATTTCCCCGCGCAGTACGTTCCAGAACTGCGGCAGCTCGTCAAGAGACGTTCTCCTGAGAAAGCGGCCGACGCGCGTCACACGCGGATCGTTCTCCATTTTAAAGACGGGCCCGCGCATCATGTTCCGGCCAAGCAGCGCGCTTTTCCGCTCCTCCGCGTCTTTGACCATACTGCGGAACTTGAACATCCGGAAAGGCTTTCCGTCCCTGCCGATCCTCTCCTGGACGAAGAAGACCGGTCCTTCCGAATCAAGACGGATCGCCGCGGCGAAGACAGGGAACACAAGAGCCGTAAAAAAGCATCCGATGAGGCTTCCCGCGATATCGAATGCTCTTTTTGCGGCGAGGGCGCCGTTTCTTTTTCTTTCCTGTGTCCCGCGATTCATTGTCCGCAAGGCTTCTCCGGTCCGTCCTGGTATGCCGGGAGCCCCTCCAGTATGGCGTCCCGGATCATCGTGCTGCTGATACCTTCCGTATACGGGAAAAAGATGATCTCCACATCCTTGTCCCTGAAAAACTCCTCGTATGCTTTGAACCTTGCCGATCCCCGGTAATCGCTGCCGGCGAAAAGACGGTCGAAATGAAGCCTCTCCCAGTCTTCGCTGTCTTCGGCGCCGGCGTCGACGACCTCGTCGACGTAGCGGCAGCCCCGCAGCAGCGCCTTGCGGTCCTCGAAGGACATGTACGTGGCCTTTCCCTTCCACGCGCCGCTTTCATGGACTCCTACGATCAGGTAATCGCAGGCCTCCTTCGCGTGCCTTAAGAGGTTCAGATGCCCGGTATGAAAGAGGTCGAACGTGCCGGACGCGTATCCGATCACCGGCTTTCTCTCTTCTTCCAGATCTTCGAATGAGATCCCCGTATCCTCGAGCATGTTCCTTCCGCCTCCGTTCCGGCGGCGATGCCGCCTTTTCGGGATCTTCCCCGCTCAGATCGAGGAGAGGAACGCCGTAAGTTCCTTTGCCATCCTCTCTCCCGCCATCACGCCCGGATGGTTCGCCGCGCCGCGCA
>JAFOIS010000281.1 GCA_017420605.1 Lachnospiraceae bacterium
CCTTCGGAGCCCATTTCAAATTCTTTCCCGCAGGCGGGGCACTGATACAGGACCTTGTGCAGGCCTTCGGCCCGCCAGGGCTTCGTTATGCGGATGCCGCGCTCCCTCTGCCAGGCGAAATCGTCATACTGAAAAACGGAAAGCAGGCGGTCGTTGATCTCGTCGGGCGTTGCGGCCGCAAGTTCCTCCGCCGTGTACTGGAGCGCAAATTCCGCTTCCGTGGGAGAAACGCCCCGGTTCCTTGTGTTCCAGAACGGGGAATTGACGTGATGGCCGTGGCAGATGAGCGTTACGACCGGCACCTTAAGAAGCCTGCACAGCTTCCCCAGGGAGGCGGGCAGCACCGCGGTCGTGCCGCACAGGGAATACCGCGCTTCCGGATAGATCATGACGACGTCGCCGTTTTTGACCGAGGTGCGGAGATGGCGGATCAGCATGAGGTCGTCCGTGAATTTCCGCTTGCAGATACAGCCGACGTCCCGGAGCAGCTTCTCCCGGCCGAGAAAGCCGTCGATGGCTACGACGTAGCTGGCATGGTGCGGGAAGGTGGCGCAGGTCGCGATCTTGAAGTCGAGGAAGGCGTTGTGATTGCATAAAAGAAGGTAGGGCGGCTTAAGATCCTCCGTCCCGCGTTTCGTGATCTTCGCCCTGTGCAGCATCCGGTCCGGAAAACTCAGAAGATAGGTGAGCGGACGGAGATACCATTTTGTGGACTGCGGCGGTATCGTCATGTCGAAGCGTTCGGGTTCCGTTTTCATAAGACATCCTTTCAGAAATCCGGCGTGTCACATTTATCCTGGTCGCAGTTATCATAAAGTCACAAATCATCATACCACAGATCGCCGGTATATAGGCTGTTTTTCGGAAAAACGGTGGCAAGGTACGAGATTCTATGATAAAGTGAAATGCATAAAGAAAATATAGTGGGGGGATTCTGCCCTTTGCAGGGCAGGCCCGGGGAGAAGTGTATGGAAAAGGTGTTGTGTTATAACTGCTTCCATGAAGTGGACAGCGGTGTGAAGTTCTGCACGAACTGCGGCAAGAGCATGATCGAAGACCGGAGCAAGCATCCGCAGGCACTGCCCTGGGGAACGGTGCTCGGCGGCCGCTATATCGTCGGCCGCGTGATCGGCCAGGGCGGTTTCGGCATCACGTACGCGGCGCAGGATTATAAGACCAAGGAGAAGGTCGCGGTCAAGGAGTTTTTCCCGGATTCGATGGCGATCCGCGGCGAAACGGGCGCGGCCGTCCCGTATTCCGGACAGCGCGGCGACGACTTCACCTACGGCAAGGCGACGTTCCTGGAAGAGGCGAAGACGCTTGCCGAATTCAACGACGTGGACGGCATCGTCCATGTATACAGTTATTTTGAGGAAAACGACACCGCCTACTTCGCGATGGAGTTCGTGGACGGCGTGAGTTTCCAGTCGTATATCGAGAATGCCGGCGGACGCATTTCCTTCGAGGACGCGAAGCGCATTCTCATCCCCGTCATGGATGCCATGGCGAAGGTCCACTCTAGAGGCATCATCCACCGCGATATCAAACCGGATAATATCTACGTCCTGAAAGACGGCCAGGTCCGTATTCTCGACTTCGGTTCCGCCCGCTATTCGATGGGCGAGAAGAGCCGGAGCCTTGACGTCGTGCTCACGCACGGCTTCGCGCCGCGCGAACAGTATTCGAGACACGGCCGGCAGGGCGCCTATACGGACGTTTACGCGCTCGGCGCGACCTTCTACTACGCGATCACGGGCCGCAAACCGCAGGATTCCATCGACCGCATGGACGAGGACAACCTCGCGTATCCGTCGTCGCTCGGCGCAAGGATCAGCGGTCCGGAAGAAGACGCGCTCATGAAGGCGCTCGCCGTGGAGCCGCAGGACCGTTACCAGAACATGCTGCAGTTCAAGAGCGCGCTGCTCGGACTCCCGCAACAGGAGCCTTCCTACGGCGCGCAGACTGCTTTCGGCGCGCAGACCGCGTATCAGGCGGGCACGGTCCGGCAGGGTACCGGTTACGGCACGCAGCCGTCCCAGAGCATGGGCGGCTACGGTCAGCAGCAGCCGTCCGGCACAGCCTACGGCGCGCAGCCCGGCAGAAGCAGCGCGGGAACGCCGCAGGGCACCGGGTACGGCACACAGCCGTCCCAGAGCGCGGGCGGTTACGGGTACGGCCAGCCGCAGCAGCCGTCCGGCACAGCCTACGGTACGCAGCCGGGCAGAAGCGGCGCGGGCAGTCCGCAGGGCACCGGGTACGGTACGCAGCCGTCCCAGAGCACAGGCGGTTACGGGTACGGTCAGCCGTCACAGCCGGGCAGAAGCAGCGCGGGCAGCCCGCAGGGCACCGGATACGGTACGCAGCCGTCCGGCAGCGGCAGCTCGTCTCCTGCACAAAGCCCCGCGCAGCAGGGCGGCGTGCCCGCTTCGCCTGTACAGCAGGGCGGCGTACCCGCCGTATCTCCGCAGCAGGGCAGTGTGCCCGCCGTGCAGCCGGCCGATACGGGCAGTACGGGAGGCGGAGGCAATGAAAGGCCGAAGTGGCTGATCGCGGTGCTCGCTGCCTGCGTACTGCTGCTAGTGGCGATCATTGCCATCGCGGTGTCGTCCTCGGGAAAGAAAAAGAAAGAACAGACTGCGTCTTCCTCCTCGCCGGCTATATCGATCACACAGACGCCTACGCCGGTTCCGGAAAGCGAAGAAAGCAGCACCGTGAGCCATATCACCGGCAGCATCGGCACCTCTCCCGCGGAGGGCGGCGAAAGCTTTGAGGCCGGGAGCGGCGTCTCCGTGCTCGGCTATTATCCGGTGTACGCCATGAAATACGGCGACTCGAGTTTCGGCGCCGCGGCGCTGGCCGAGCAGGGCATGACCGGCGAGAATACCTATATGTTCTTCGGTTCGCCGACGTCGGGCGTGATCGCGCTCGTCGACGGCGAAGAGGCGCCCTTTACGGTGGCAAACGGCCAGATGACCGTGGAAGGCGAATCCGTGCCCTTCTCCGTGAACGGATCGGACGTGTCGATTTTTGTCACGACCACCGAAGGACAGACGTTCGAATACATCTTCCGTTATACCGACCAGACGCCGCCGGACGGCGTGGGCGAAAATCTCCCGGCGCCGGGTGCGTCCGGATCGACGGGGTCCGGCGCGCTCAGCGGCACGTGCGGTGCAAGCGCGACGTGGCGGATCGATACGGAAGAAGAAACGCTGTGGATCGAAGGCTCCGGGCCGATGTACGATTACACTTATCAGGAAGACATTCCGTGGTTCAACTACGACGGGGATATCGACTTTGTAAAGATCGCCGACGGCATCACCCGGATCGGCAGCGGCGCGTTCACGACGGTGGAGATGGTGGACGTCGATATTCCGGAATCGGTCACACAGATCGGGGACTATGCGTTTGCGCAGTGCAAGTGGCTGTTCGACGTCGAGTTCCCGCCCTCCGTAACGCAGATCGGCAAGGGCGTGTGCGCGGACTGCGAGAATCTCGGCACGATCGACATTGACGGTACGAACGTCACGATCGGCGAAGACGCGTTCATGATGTGCGGCAACCTGACCCGTGTCCGGTTCAACGGTACCGTCGCTTCGATCGGGAACGACGCCTTCTTTGACGACAACGCGCTGGTGTATTATACGGAAAGCTTCAACAAGGGCCTTATCGCCCAGTACGGCGGCGTCATGGTCTGGGTCCCGGAGGGCGCGACGTACTGGAGCAGCGTCTACTGCTATGATTATCTCATGCAGCTGCCGGATGCCTGGGGAAGGCTCGTTGAGGATACGACCGACGCGAACACCGTGACGCTGACGCATAAGGCCAGCGAAGAAGCCGGCGTGGGCGGCGTGCTCGTGACGGTCAGCGCCTATGAGAATGAAGCGGACTATAAGAATCTCCCCAGCTATAAGCGGCTCGGCAGGCTGGAAGGGGAGGATAAGTATTCCGGCGAGAAGATCACCTACTACCTCGTCGCGGTCTATCCGACGGACGTTCAGTTCACCGCGGCAACGGAATCGGAATACAAGACGATCTTTAACGACCTGGATACCGCCTTCGGTTATATCGTCGGCAAAGAGGGATTCATTTTCTACGCGGAATAAGCACAATGCCGGCGTCCCGGATCTGCTTTTGTCCGGGACCGGTTTCAGTGTGATAAAGGTAAGTGACAACATAAGGAGGAGTTAGTCATGGCAATCGCAGAATGCCCGCAGGGCCATCTCTATGATCCGAACCTGTACGCCTCATGCCCGTACTGCAGCGGCGCCGGGAGAATGATCAATTTTGACAATGCCGGAAAGACCGCAGCGCCGTCCGGCTACGGCGCGCCGCGGAACGCGACGGTCGCGCCCCAGGGCTACGGCGCCCCGCAGCCCCAGCAGCAGGGCGGAAGGATCGCGCCGGTCTCGGCGGCGGAATCCGTAGGCAAGACGGTCGCGCCGGAAAGCTACCGTAAAAAGGCGGCGGAAGAGAACAAGACGGTCGGTGTTTTCCAGAAGAAATATTCCATGGATCCGGTCGTCGGATGGCTCGTCTGCGTGGAAGGCGCGGACAAGGGACAGGATTTCCATCTCTTTGCGCGGATCAATTCGATCGGCCGCAGCAGCGAGAGCGACGTCTGCATCAAGGGCGACTCCACCATTACCCGCGAAAATCACGCAAGGATCGCGTATGACCCGCGCCACAATGCCTACCAGCTGATCCCGGGAGAGAGCACCAACAATATCTACCTCAACGATCAGCCGGTCTATGTGCCGGTCGCGCTGAACGCATACGACCTTCTGGAACTCGGACAGAGCAAGTTCGTATTCCTGCCGCTGTGCGGGGAGAAGTTCCAGTGGGAAGATTACAGCCGGAAAGGATGACCTATGGCCTTCTGGAACAGACGGAAACCGGGACCTGAGAAGGCGCGCCGGAAAGGGGAGGAACCTGCGGCGCCGCTGATGCGTACCGTCGAGCCGGAACCGGAGGACGTACGTCCGTCCGCCGCACCCGCGGCGAAGGATACGCCGTTCGTCATGCCGAAGAGGCTGCTCAGCTATGAAGTCGGCAACATGCAGGGCGTCGGCAGCCGCCAGCGGCAGGAGGATTCCTTTGCCTTCATCAACGCCGTGGACGTTTCGGCGATGAAGAAAGAAGGACTGTGCGCGATCGTGGCGGACGGCATGGGAGGCATGCGCGACGGCAGGATCGCGTCGGAAACGGCGATCGCGTCCCTTCGCTGGGATCTGGCGGCGATGAGCCGGAAAGGGGACATTCCTTCCCAGATGAAGGAAGCGGTCCTTAACGCCGGCGCGAAGGTCTTCGAAGCGCTCGAGGGCGACGGCGGCAGCACCGTTGTGCTTTGCCTGTTCTACGACGAGCAGTTTTATTTTGTGAGCGTCGGGGACAGTTATCTTTTCCTCCTCCGGGACGGGGCGCTCCTTCGGCTCAACGAGGAACACAACGTGCAGGAGCGGGAGTATCTCAAAACGATAAACGGCGGCAGCATGAATCCCGCGGCGGCCCGCGCGAACGAAGAGGCGGCCGCGCTGACCTCGTTCCTCGGCATGGACGAGATCGAATATATCGACGTGCTGAAGAAGCCCCTGAAGATCCATAACGGCGACGTTTTCCTCCTCTGTTCGGACGGCGTCGGCGGTGTGATCAGCGAAGAAAAGATCAGGGAGTGCCTCACGCTCGGAACACCGCAGGAAATGTGCCATGCGATGGAAGAGGCGGTCCTCGAAAAGCAGGAGCCCTATCAGGACAACTACACCGCGCTCGTGGTCCGGTGCGGATATTGAGAAACGAACAACTGTCATTCTGCGAAAGCAGAGGCTTAAATGAGGTGAAAGTATGAAGAAGAAACTGTTTGCATGGATACTGCTTGCGGTGCTGGTCCTGGGACTGTGCGTACCGGCGATGGCGGACTTCGATCCGGCGACCCGTGACTCTGTCGCGGTAGTGTACACCTGCCTTGACCTCGATCAGGGCGAGTACGGCTTCGGCTGGGGCTCCTGTTTCTTTGTCGGCAATCAGGGACAGGATCCGCAGTACCTGGTCACCAATTATCACGTGATCGCGGATTTCGTGGATTACGGCCAGGGCGAACTGGTCAGTATCACGGTGGACGGCGTGGCCATGCAGGGCCGCAGCAAGATCCGCGTCTACTACGATTCCAAGGATTATGAAGAAGCCTACGTCGTCGGATACGATTCCATCAAGGACCTCGCGGTCCTGAAGCTCGGCGCGCCGACGAACAAGCGGAAATCCATCCCGATCCAGGCCGCGGCGGATTCCATGGTCGGCGGCAAGGTCTATGCGGTCGGTTATCCGGGTCTTGCGGAAAATGTGTTCGCGGACGCCACCACCTCCTGGGGCAAAGCGGACTCGACGGTCACGAGCGGTACGATCAGCCGTCTTTTCCTGACCTCCGGCACCGGCGTATCGAGCATCCAGGTCGACTGCGAATTCAAGCAGGGCAACTCCGGCGGACCGCTGGTCTATGACGACGGCTCCGTGATCGGCGTCAATACCTATCTTATCAACGACGGCAGCAACAACGTCCTGCGGTATTCGATCAACGCCAGCGAAGTGATCACGCTGCTCAACCAGCTGACCGTTCCGTATACCACGAAGAGCCAGGCGGCAGCGCAGGAAGACGGCGAACCGACCCCGGTTCCGGAACCGGAAAAGAAGTTCCCGGTCATCCCGGTGGTGGCAGGCGTCGCGGGGCTTGCCGTGATCGGCGCGGTGCTCGGCATCGTTCTTTCGAAAAAGAAGAAGAAAGCGGCGGAAGAGGCCGCGAAGCTTGCGCAGCAGCAACAGCAGGCCCAGCTGCAGATGCAGCAGATGCAGCAGCAGATGCAGCGCCAGCAGATGCAGCAGCGTCAGGCGCAGGTACGCAAGGGCTACGTCCGTTCGCTCGCCCCGCAGCACGGCGGATCGCGCATCGCGGTCTCCGGCCAGATCACGCTCGGCCGCAACCAGAACTGCGCGGTGGTCTACCAGAGCGGCACGCCGGGTGTTTCCGGCAATCACGCGTCGCTTTCGTTTGATCCGCAGAGCGGCGAATTCGTACTGGTCGACCTTAACTCGACGTACGGCACCTATCTTGGCGCGGGACAGAAGCTGACGCCGAACATGACCTACCGTCTGCGTTCCGGCGACCGCTTCTATCTGGGCGAGACCGGCAACATGCTTGAGGTCAGCGTGGAGTAAATGATGATCCCGAAGAGCTTTCTTTACACGAATGCCGGCGGAAGATCGTACAATGAGGATGCTGTCGGGCAGAAGCTGCTGCCCGGCGGCGGGCTTTTCATTGTCGCGGACGGACTCGGCGGCCACTACGGCAGCGAGATGGCGTCCGCCTGTGTGGTGAAGACCTTTACCGAAAACGAACTGCCGGGACCGGAGACGGACGGTACGGAGTATCTGCGTACGCGTCTTGCGGAGGCCGGCGAGAAGGTCCTAGCCATGCAGAAGGAAAAGCGCTCGACGATGAAGAGCACGGCCGTCGTCCTGCTCATCCGCGGAAAAGAAGCAGTCTGGGCAAACGTCGGGGATTCCAGACTGTATTTTATCCATGACCGGGAGATCACGCAGATCACCGAGGATCATTCCGTTGCCTATAAGAAGTTCATGGCGGGAAGGATCACGCGCGAGGACATCGGAAAGGATGAAGACCAGTCGGCGCTTCTTCGGGCGCTCGGCAACGTGGAACGGCATGAACCGACCTTTTATAAGGCGGAAGAGGAGGTCGCGCCGGGCGACGCGTTCCTTCTGTGCTCGGACGGCGTCTGGGAATATGTATCCGACGGGGAGATCCTGGTGGATCTTCTGAAATCGGACACTCCGGCCGAATGGGCGGAGCACCTGCTCCTTCGGGTCATTTCCCGTATCGAACCGGGAAACGACAACCTTTCGCTTATTACGGTCATGATGCAATAGGAGGCAATTTCATTGAACCATAAACGGTTACTTACGGTGCTTTGCGCGGCGCTGCTTATCCTGCAGCTTTGCTGCACGGCTTTCGCCGCGGAGAATGCGCCGAACATCGAAACGACGGCGTATTATATCGACGATACGCTCTATGTGTTCACCGATCTTCCGGGTACGGAGGATAAGGAGATCCCGGTGCGCCTCATGGCGGACGGCGTACAGATGGGTACGGAACAGGTAGCTGAGCCGCTCTTCACAAAGGAGGATCCGGCAAAATACCTGCTCCTCGTGGACTGCTCCAATTCCATGGGCAGATACCGCGGCAGGATCCGCGTGGTCGCGGAGGAGCTGCTTTCGGGACCGCTTCCCGCCGAGCTTACGATCGCTTCCTTCGGTACGGAATTTGCGATCGAAGCGGACGGCATTAAGGATGCCGACGCGCTGCATGAAGCGCTGGCGGATATGGAATATCACCAGGCCGGCACGGACATCGGCGGCGGCGCCGTGCGTGCCATGGAGCACCTGAAATCGGAATCGTTCGAAAGCGGGGAGCTGTGCACGATCGTCCTCATCACGGACGGCGTGCCGTTCTATGCAGATGATGAAGCCGTGGAAAAGGAGAGCGTCCGCAAGGCGGCCGATATCCTTATGGAAGAGATCACCGCATCTCCGCAGATCCTTCTGCATTCGATCTATATGGAGACGCCCGGCGACGTCAACGCCGAAGAGGCGGACGCGGTGACGAAAGAGGCGCTGCTTACGGCGAACGGCGGCTTCTTCACGTCGGCAAAGATCGACGAGGCAAAACTGATCGCGCAGGCGATCGCCGCGTATCCCACGACGCTCCTCCGTCTGTCCTACCCGCTGGAAGAGTACACCGAAGATCTGGCGCTCAAAGTCGGACCGGATTTCCTTACGGTCAAGCGTACGGCGGATCTTACGGAAGTGCCGGAAGAGTCGCTCATCGATTCCCTTCCTTTCGTGATCGACCGGGAGGGAGATGAGCCGGAGGAGACGCCGGCACCGACGGAAACGCCTGCGCCGGAAGAGTCGAAGCCGGAAAAACCGCAGCTCATTTCCCCGACGCCGACGCCGGAGAGCGAAAGCTCTGAGGAGAGCCCGACCGAGACGCCGGTACCGGAAGCACCCGAAGGGGACGGTTCGTCCGGCGAAGGGACAGAGAGCGGGGAAGATGGCGGAGAAGATGCGTCTTCCGCCGAAGAAGGCAGTCCGGAGGAAAGCGCGGAAACGACGCCTTCGCCGGAGCCTGACAAGCCGGGGATTTCCGGCGCGCTGCTGTTTATCATCGTCGGCGGCGTTGTGGTGCTTCTCCTTCTTGCTGTCGTGCTGATCCTCGTGCTTGGCAGAAGCCGGAAGAAGAAAAAGGCCGCGCCGAAGCAGGGACCGGGCGCTATGACGCCGGACGTCCCGCCGGTGCAGCAGATGAATGCGGGCATTCCCATGCGGCTTGACGTCCTCTACGGGGAACTGACCGGCGCGAGCCGCCAGTTCACGCTGACGGACAGCTTCTTTATCGGCAGCGACCGGAGATGCGACTTTGTCCTGACCGGTCCGGAGGTCGCCGCCATGCACGCGCGTATCTTTACGGAAGGCGGCGAGGTATATATTGAAGACCTGAATTCCCAGACCGGCACCGCGCTCGGCGGCATGCGGCTTCACGCGCCGAACCGGCTCCGTCCGGGCGATCAGGTCATGATCGGGCAGCACTGCGTCACATTCCACTTCTGACGCGGCCTGCTTAAAAGGAAACGACGGGCCGTCCGGAAAGGGCGGCCTTTGGTATGAAAAAAAACGGAGGGATCATGGAAGAGAACAGAGTGCTTTTCGGCGGTATCATGTCCGCGCTGGTCAGCTGTATCGACGAAGAGGAAAACGTCCGGGAAGACGATATGCGGCGCCTCATGCGCTGGCATCTTTCGGAGGGCTTCACGGGATTTTATCTCACCGGCGGTACCGGGGAAGGCCCGGTCCTGCAGAAAGAAACGCGCAAAAAAATCGTGGAGATCGCGAAGGACGAGATCGGCGATAAGGGGAAGCTGATCGTGCATGTAGGCGCGATCGACCTCCGGACGGCCGTGGAACTCGCAGAGCATGCCGCGAAGGTGGGCGCCGACGGCGTATCCTCCGTGCCGCCGTTCTTCTTCCACTACGGGGAACGGGAGATCACGGAGTATTACCGCGCGATCGCGGAAAGCTGCGGCCTGCCGGTCCTGATGTACGCCTCGCCTCTTTCCGGCGTGACGATCACCGTCGACATGGTGGACCGGTTCCTGGATATCCCGGGCACGATCGGCGTCAAGTGGACGAGCTACGACTATTTCAACATGCACCGCATCAAGGCGCTCCGCGGCGGCAACGTCAACGTCATGAACGGTCCGGACGAAACGCTCCTTTGCGGGCTTTCGATGGGCGCCGACGGCGGCATCGGCGCGACCTACAACGTCATGCCGAAGGTCATCGAGGCGGTCTACGATAACTTCCGCAAAGGCGATATCCCCGCGGCGCAGGAAGCGCAGTGGAAGGCGAACCGGCTGATCGAGGTCCTTCTTAAGCACGGCGTCGTCTGCGGCGTCAAGGACATTCTCGGGAAACTCGGTTATAACGCAGGCTATATGGTCTATCCGCAGAAGCGCTTCACCGAAAGCGAGCAGGCGGCGTTCCGGGCAGACCTCGATAAGATCGATTACTGGAACGAGTACGTATAAGCGTCCGGCATGGTGAACGGAAAGAAAACTGCAAATTATGAACGGAACCAGGGTATCGTTACGCTGATCCTGTGTTTTCTGATCATTTTTCTCTGCCTCGGCTTCGCAGCCGGCAACAGGGGCCTTTATCTTTCCGCGATCACGGAAGCCCTCGGTATAAAACGCAGTCTGTTTTCCATCAACGACAGCGTACGGTACGTCATGACGGCCGTCGTCAACCTCTTTTTCGGGCGTCTCGTGGCGAAATTCGGAAGCAGGAAGCTGCTGCTTGCCGGTATCTTTTCGCTCATTCTTTCGACGTTCCTCTGCATGACCGCGGAGTCGATCTGGGGTTTTTACCTTGGCGGGCTGTTTCTCGGGATCGGGCTTTCCTGGACGACGACGACCATGGTAGGGTATGTGGTCGGCCGCTGGTATCCGGAAAGGCGCGGCACGATCATGGGCGTCGTTCTTGCGGCGAACGGCCTCGGCGCCGCGCTGGCGGCGCAGATCGTCTCGCCGATGATCTATGATCCGGAAAATGTGTTCGGATACCGCAATGCCTACCGGCTGATCATCATACTGCTCGGGATCGTGTTTCTTCTGGTCTTTCTGCTGTACCGTGATAAGGAAGAGCCGGAGAGTGCCGCGCCGGCGGGGAAAAAGAAGCGCGGGCGGCAGTGGGCCGGCATTTCCTTTGAGGAAGCGCGCAGAAGGCCGTATTTTTACATCGCGCTCCTTGCGGTGTTCCTGACGGGCATGATGCTGCAGAGCATCACCGGCGTCGCGCCGGCGCACCTTCGGGACACGGGATTTGCGCCGACGTTCGTCGCGGCCGCCATGAGCATCAATATGCTGGCACTGACGGCGGCCAAGCTGTTTACCGGCTGGGCCTACGACCGGCGGGGGCTCCGGTTCGTCCTTCTTTTCTGCCAGAGCTGCGCCGTTGCGGCAGTGCTTCTTCTGATCTTTGTAAAACCGGCGTCCGGCGGCAGGGTGATGACGTATGCCTATGCGGTCGCCGCCTCCTTCGCGCTGCCGA
>JAFOIS010000282.1 GCA_017420605.1 Lachnospiraceae bacterium
CAACTGGGTCGCCGTCATCGGGGATTCCACGTTCATGCACACCGGCGTCAATTCGCTGATGAACATGGTCTACAACCAGTCGTCGGGAACCGTGATCATCCTCGACAACCGCACGACGGCCATGACCGGCCATCAGGATCATTCCGGCACCGGAAAGACACTGCTGGAAGAGAACGTCGTCCCGATCGACTTTACGTCGCTGATCCGCGGTATGGGGATCGAACACGTCTATACGGTCAACTCCTTCGATCTTGCGGCGCTTGAGGCGCGGATCAAAGAGGAGACGGCCGCGGATCATATCTCCGTCATCATCGCGAAGGCGCCCTGCGTCCTGCTCAAGACGAACCGCTTCACGACGTACTGCCGTCCGGTCACGGATAAGTGCAGAAAATGCGGCCGGTGCCTTACGCCCGGATGCCCGGCGCTCACGAAGAACGACGACGGCACGATCACGATCGACAGCACCCGCTGCAACGGCTGCACGCTCTGCATGAAGCTCTGCCCGTTCGGCGCGATCGAGGAGGTACAGCGATAATGGATACGAGAAATATCATGATCGTCGGCGTCGGCGGTCAGGGAACGCTGCTTACGTCCCGCATCCTCGGCGGTCTCGCCATCCGCGCAGGCTATGACGTCAAGCTTTCGGAAGTGCACGGCATGGCGCAGCGCGGCGGTTCCGTCGTGACCTTCGTCCGCTACGGCGACGCCGTCGCGGAACCGATCGTGGAAGAGGGCCAGGCCGACGTGCTCATCGCCTTCGAACGTCTCGAGGCGCTGCGGTATCTGCATTTTCTGAAAGAAGACGGCGTACTCATCCTCAACGATACGCGCATCGATCCGATGCCGGTCGTCATGGGCGCCGCGAAATACCCCGAGAACATTCTCGAAGAGATCCGGAAAGCGCATACGGTCTATGCGATCGACGCGAACGCCGCCGCGATCCGGCTCGGCAACGCGCGCTGCTTCAATACGATCGTGCTCGGCATGGCCGCGCGCCACATGGATTTCTCGAAGGAAGAGTGGCTTGACGTCATCCGCGAAAAGGTTCCGCAAAAGACCGTGGACCTTAACGTGAAAGCCTTCCTCTATGGATACGAAACAGAACTATCAAATCGTTCTTGACAGAACGCTCGAAGAGATCGGAAAGAGCGGGACCGTACCGTCCCTGCTCCTTCACGTGTGCTGCGCCCCGTGCGCAAGTTATGTTCTGGAATATCTTTCCGCGCACTTCCGTATCACGGCGTTTTACTATAACCCGAACATTACGGACGCGGAGGAATACGACAAGCGCCTTGCGGAACTTACGCGCCTTGCCGGCTCCATGCCGATGGATCATCCGGCCTGCGTTGTGAGCGGCCGTTACGAACCCGGCGTCTTCCTGGCGGCATCCCGCGGTATGGAGGATCTCCCCGAAGGAGGGGAGCGGTGCCGCGCATGCTTCCGGCTCCGGCTCGAAGAAAGCGCGCGCTATGCAAAGGCGCACGGCTTTGATTACTTTACGACGACCCTGTCGATCAGTCCCTTAAAGGACGCGCAGCTTCTCAATGCGATCGGCAGGGAAATGCAGGAAAAATACGGAGTCCCGTATCTTTACTCGGATTTCAAGAAACGGAACGGCTACCGCCGCTCCGTGGAACTGTCGCAGGAATACGGACTCTACCGGCAGGACTTCTGCGGCTGTGCCTTTTCGAAGGCGGAGCGCGCACGGAAGACCAAGGAGGTGTGATTTGGCTCAGCTCTGGGGCGGTCGGTTCACGGAAAAGACCGACGATCTCGCCTATGATTTCAACGCGTCGCTCAGGTTCGACATCCGGCTCCTTCCGCAGGACATCCGCGGAAGCATCGCGCATGCTTCCATGCTTGGGAAACAGGGGATCCTCACGGAAAAGGAAGCGCGCCTGATCACGGACGAGCTTGCACGCATGGCGTCCGATCATGCCGCCGGCGTCTGGGAGATCGATCCCGAAGCCGAAGACGTGCATTCCCTGGTCGAAGCGGAGCTGATCCGGCGGATCGGAGAGAGCGGCAAAAAGCTGCATACCGGGCGTTCGCGGAACGACCAGGTCGCCACGGATATGCGGCTCTATGTCCGCGATACGATCGACGCTCTGGACGGCGACCTGACAGCGCTCCTTTCCGTGCTGCTTGCGCTCATGGAGGAGCATGCCGGAACCGTCATGCCGGGCTTTACGCACATGCAGAAGGCGCAGCCGATCACCCTCGGCCACCATCTCGGCGCCTATTTCGAGATGTTCCGCAGGGACAGGGAACGTCTTGCCTCCGTGCGGCAGCGGATGAACGTCTGCCCGCTCGGCTCCGGAGCGCTGGCCGGCACGACCTACGATCTTGATCGCGAATATGCGGCAAAGCTTCTCGGCTTTGACGGCATCTCACGGAATTCGCTCGACGGCGTATCCGACCGCGACTACCTGATCGACTTCCTGTCCGCGCTCTCCGTGATCATGATGCACTTAAGCCGCTTCTCGGAAGAGATCATCACCTGGGCTTCGGACGAATACCGCTTCATCGAGCTCTCAGACGCCTACAGTACCGGCAGCTCGCTCATGCCGCAGAAGAAGAATCCGGATATCGCGGAGCTCATCCGTGGCAAATGCGGCCGCGTCTACGGGCATCTTACGGCGCTGCTCACCACGATGAAGGGGATCCCGCTAGCCTATAACAAAGACATGCAGGAAGACAAGGAAGGCACCTTCGACGCCGCCGATACCGTGCGAAGCTGTCTGTCTCTCTTCGCCGCCATGCTGAAGACCGCAAAATTCCGGGAAGAGCGTATGCGTCTTTCCGCCGCCGGCGGATTTACGAATGCGACCGACGCGGCCGATTACCTCGTACGGAAAGGCGTTCCGTTCCGCGACGCGCACGGCATGGCCGGACAGCTGGTGCTTCTGTGCATCGAAAAAGGGATCACGCTCGAAGAGCTGCCTCTTAGCGAGTGGAAGAGCATCTGCCCGCTCGTCGAAGACGACGTTTACGAAGCGATCCGTCCGGAGACCTGTATACGGCTCAGGAAGATTCCGGGCGCGCCCGGCATGATCCGGGACGAGATCGCGGAAGCGGCCGCGTATCTTGGGGAAGACCGTAAAAACTGACTGTTTACCGCAGGACCTGCCGTATCATCGGCAGGCCGGAATCACACATAACAGAAAAGAGGAAGAGTATGAACAAGAAGAAAGTTGCCATCCTCGGAGCAACCGGTATGGTGGGACAGCGTTTCGCGACGCTCCTCTCCGATCACCCCTGGTTTGAGGTCGTGTGCCTTGCCGCCAGTCCCCGCAGCGCCGGAAAGACCTATGAAGAAGCGCTCGGCGGACGCTGGAAGCTCGACGTCCCGATGCCGGCCGCTTTTGCGGACATGGTCGTCGGCGACGTATCGAAGGTCGATGAGATCGCCGGACAGGTCGATTTCGTCTTCTCGGCCGTTGACATGAAAAAGGACGAGATCCGCGCGATCGAAGAAGCATACGCGAAGGCTGAGACGCCGGTCGTTTCCAATAACAGCGCCCACCGCTGGACGCCGGACGTTCCGATGCTGATCCCGGAGATCAACCCGCAGCACGCCGACGTGATCCCGTTCCAGAAGAAGCGCCTCGGCACAACGCGCGGCTTTATCGCCGTGAAACCGAACTGCTCGATCCAGAGCTATACCCCGGCCCTCGCCGCCTGGCAGGCGTTCCGTCCGGTCCGTCTGTGCGTCTCCACGTATCAGGCGATCTCCGGAGCAGGCAAGAATTTCGAATCCTGGCCGGAAATGATCGGCAACGTCATTCCCTACATCGGCGGTGAAGAAGAGAAGAGCGAGAAAGAACCGCTCAAGATCTTCGGCTCGCTCCGGGACGGCGTGATCGTGCCGGCGGAAGGCCCGCTCATCACGAGCCAGTGCATCCGCATCCCGGTCCTGAACGGCCATACCGCGTCCGTTTTCGTGGACTTTGCAGAGAAGGCATCGAAGGAAGAGCTGATCGAAGCCCTTGTAAACTTCACGGGCGAACCGCAGCGCCTCCGTCTGCCGAGCGCGCCGGAACATTTCATCCAGTACCTCGAAGACGACACGAGGCCGCAGGTCACCCTCGACGTCAATTACGAGAGAGGTATGGGCGTATCCATCGGACGTCTCCGCCCGGATACCATGTTCGACTACAAGTTCGTCGGCCTGTCGCATAATACGCTGCGCGGCGCGGCGGGCGGCGCGGTGGAAGCCGCAGAGCTCCTGTGCGCCTACGGATACTTTGACTGAAGGAGCCGTA
>JAFOIS010000283.1 GCA_017420605.1 Lachnospiraceae bacterium
GACTTCGGACGGCGTTCTGGGTGTGATCGATTCGCGCAGGGATATCCCGCTGCTTGCAAAACCGGCGGATCATGCGCGTGTACTGCCGGAGGATGCCGACCGCCGTTTCATGGAAGACGCGAACGCCGAAGACGTCTATGAAGCCGCGCGTTCGCTGAAGACCGGAGAAAAGCCGGTCTCTGTCTTCAAACGTCCCGTCATCATTCTATAATGCTCTAAAAGATGCCTAAATTGACTTGTAAAGAAATGGTCATTTGCGTATAATGACTGTGTATGAGTGTTCATATTTTTCACAAGATATAGACATGTAGACGAAAGGAGCAACTAAAGATGGGATTTATTGATCTGATGAAGGAGCGCGCCCGCAAGGCCCGCAAGACGATCGTCCTTCCGGAGACAGAAGACATCCGTACCTATGACGCCGCGGTACAGATCCTGAAGGATGACTTCGCCGACCTTGTCTTTGTCGGCGCGGAAGAGGACATCCGGAAAATGGCGGCCGGCCGCGATCTTACCGGCATCCGTATCGTCGATCCGAAGACCTCCGACAAGACGGCGGCCTATATCGCGAAGCTCGTGGAGCTGCGCCAGAAAAAAGGCATGACCGAAGAAGAGGCCACGAAGATCCTTCTCAACAATTATCTGTATTACGGCGTGATGATGGTCAAGATGGGCGACGCTGACGGCATGGTATCCGGCGCCTGCCATTCGACGGCCGACACGCTTCGTCCGTGCCTTCAGATCCTGAAGACGAAACCGGGCACGAAGCTTGTTTCCTCGTTCTTTGTCATGTGTGTGCCGGACTGCGAATTCGGTTCCGAGGGCACCTTTGTTTTCTCGGACTGCGGTCTGAACCAGAATCCGACGGCCGAAGAGCTTGCCGCGATCGCAGGCTCATCCGCGGAATCCTTCCGGACGCTGCTCGGCAAGGAGCCGGTCGTCGCGATGCTTTCCTATTCGTCCTACGGTTCCGCGAAGCATGACGACGTCACCAAGGTCCAGGAAGCGACGAAGATCGCAAAGGAAGCATATCCGGATCTTGCACTCGACGGCGAGCTGCAGCTTGACGCGGCCATCGTTCCGAAGGTCGGCGCGAGCAAGGCTCCGGGTTCGAACGTAGCCGGCAAGGCGAACGTCCTGATCTTCCCGAATCTTGACGCGGGCAATATCGGCTACAAGCTCGTACAGCGGCTTGCGAAAGCCGAGGCATACGGACCGGTCACGCAGGGGATCGCAGCCCCGGTCAACGACCTTTCCCGCGGCTGCTCGGCGGAAGACATCGTCGGCGTCGTCGCGATCACGGCGGTACAGTGCCAGGCAAACTGAAAAGCATCGGGCATATGCAGCCCGGATCGTGAAGGAGAAAATATGAAGATTTTGATCATCAATGCCGGCAGTTCTTCCCTCAAGTATCAGCTGATCGACATGGAAAATGAAGCCGTTATCGCAAAAGGACTTTGCGAACGGATCGGTATCGAAGGCAGCAAGCATACCTATAAGGTCCCCGGCAAGGAAGACTTCGTCGAAGAGAAGCCCATGCCGACGCACCAGGAGGCCGTAAGCCTTGTCCTCGCGGCTCTTGTAAGTCCCGAGATCGGCGTCCTTTCGGACATCAGCGAAGTTTCCGCGGTCGGACACCGCGTCCTGCACGGCGGCAGCACCTACACGGAATCGATCCTCATCAACGAAGACGTCAAGCGCGTCATCCGCGAATGCTTCGACCTCGGGCCCCTGCACAATCCGGCGAACCTGATGGGCATCGAGGCCTGTGAAGCGGTCATGCCCGGTACGCCGAACGTCGCCGTATTCGACACCTCGTTCGGTATGGGCATGGAGCCGAAGGCTTACATGTATGCCATTCCTTATAAATATTATGAGGAAAACAAACTGCGCCGCTACGGGTTCCACGGCACGAGCCACGCCTATGTTTCCGGAGAGACGATCGCTTACGCGAATCTTCCGGAAGGGAACCGCCGCGTCATCGTCTGCCACCTCGGCAACGGCTCCAGCATTTCCGCTTCCGACAACGGCCGGTGCGTAGAGACTTCAATGGGCCTTACGCCACTTGAGGGACTTGTGATGGGTACGCGGAGCGGCGACGTCGATCCGACGGTCGTGCAGTATATCGTGAATCATGACCACATTTCCGTGGACGAAGTTCTCACGATGCTGAACAAGAAATCCGGCGTACTTGCGGTCTCCGGCGTATCCTCCGATTTCCGCGATCTTGACGCGGCGGCCGAAGCGGGCAATGAACGCGCACGTCTGGCCCTCGACATGTTCGTGCACCACGTCGTGAAGACGGTCGGCGCCTACATCGCCGTACTCGGCGGCGTCGACGCGATTTCCTTTACCGGCGGTATCGGTGAAAACAGTCCCGCTATCCGCGCACAGGTCATCGGCCAGCTCGGCTTCATGGGCGTGAAGCTCGATGCCGAAGCAAACAAGACCCGCGGCAAACGCACCCTTATTTCCACACCTGATTCCACGGCCCGCGTCTATATCCTGCCGACCAATGAAGAACTCTTCATTGCCAGGGAGACAAAGCGCCTTGCGAATGTTTAAACTGTTAATACACGCTAACGATAAAGGAGGTATCTTATGCCACTCGTAACTTCAACCGAAATGTTCAAGAAGGCCTATGACGGCGGTTATGCTATCGGTGCTTTCAACATCAACAACCTGGAGATCGTCCAGGCGATCACGGACGCTGCGGCCGAACTGAAGAGCCCTGTCATTCTGCAGGCTTCCGCAGGCGCGCGCAAGTATGCGAACTCCGTCTATCTTGTCAAGCTCGTCGAGGCGGCTCTTGCCCTGCATCCGGAAGTTCCGATGGTCCTGCATCTTGACCACGGCGCAAATTTCGAAGTCTGCAAAGACTGCGTAGATAACGGCTTTACTTCCGTCATGATCGACTACTCCGGCCATTCCTTTGAGGAAAATATCGAAGAATCCCGCAAGGTCGCCGAATATGCGCACGCGCACGGCGTCGTCGTCGAGGCGGAGCTGGGCACGCTGGCCGGCATCGAAGACGACGTGAAGGTCGCGGCGGAGGATTCCTCCTATACGCGTCCGGAAGACGTTGAAGAATTCGTGAAGCGCACCGGCGTCGACTCGCTGGCGATCGCGATCGGCACGAGCCACGGCGCATACAAGTTCAAACCGGAGCAGTGCACCAGAAACGAGAAGGGCATCCTTGTTCCGCCGCCACTGCGTTTCGACATCCTTGAAGAAGTTTCCAGACGCCTTCCGGGCTTCCCGATCGTTCTGCACGGTTCCTCCTCGGTCCCGCAGGAATATGTCAAGATCGTGAACGAATACGGCGGCGCCATGAAGGATGCGGTCGGTGTTCCGGAGGATGAACTCCGCCATGCCGCACAGCTTTCCGTCTGCAAGATCAACATTGACTCCGACCTGCGTATCGGCATGACGGCCGGTATCCGCAAGCATTTCGCAGAGCATCCGGAGCACTTCGATCCGCGTCAGTACATCACGGACGGCCGTGCGAACGTTAAGGCGATCGTTGCCCACAAGATCAAAGAAGTCCTCGGCAGTGACGGAAAGATTTGAAAATGTCCAATACAAGTATCGATGCACGCAGGGAGAGAAGACGCAAGAGAAAACGGCAGGTCCTGATCTATAAGATGCTGATCCTGCTGGCGCTTGTTGCAGCGCTCGTGGTCTGTCTCGTCATGGCGGTGCGTTCCATCCACCCGAAAACGCCGAAGACACCGGATACCTCCGCAGAGACCTCCTCTGCCTCCGGATCTTCCGGATTGGAAGAGGGAAGCGAGGGAAGCGGCGGCGAGTCGGAAAGCGTTCCGGCCGATATCTCCGGTTCCGATAAATACCGTACGGATGACCGTGCCGGCGCACTTGCGCTTGCGGAAGATCTTGCATCGCATTACGATTACGATACAGCGCTTGCCGTGCTGGCCGGCTACAGCGGATACGCCAACGATAACGAATTCCGGACGCGCATCAACCAGTACACGTCCGCCAAAGCGGACTGTGTCCCGGTCGACGTCGAAATGGTGCCGCACGTCTTTTATCACTCGCTGATGAACGACTCACGGGGGCTTCGGGAAAGCTACGTCGGCGAATATGTCGCGATGGGCAACAACTGCTGGATGTGCACAGTGCCGGAGTTCAATACGATGACCCAGCAGATGTACGATTACGGCTGCGTGCTCATCCGCCTCCGCGATCTTGTCAAAGAGACACGGGACGCGGACGGAACGGTGCATTTTGTGCCGAACGATTCGCTGATGCTGCCGCGCGGCAAGACTGCGGTCATCATGTCGGAAGACGACCTGAGTTACTATCACAGCTACGACAACCAGGGCTTCGCGAGTCGTCTCGTCGTCGACCAGGCGACCGGAAAGGTCAAGGCGCTGTATCAGGATGAGTTCGGCGGAAGTTACGTGGGTGACTATGACGTCGTCCCGCTCCTGTCGACCTTTATCGACAAGCATCCGGACTTCTCCTACAAAAATGCGCACCTCATCGTGGCGATGACAGGGTATAACGGCTGCTTCGGGTACCGGACTGACGCGTCCTACGTGACCGGCGAGCTTCTCGATGACGAGCAGAAAGCCTGGCTCGAGGATAACCCGAGCTTCAATCACGATAACGAGGTCCTGCAGGCCCGTGCCGTTGCGGAAGCGATGAAAGCGGAAGGATTTGAGTTTGCGAGCCACACCTGGGGACACCTTCGGGCGGGCGACGTCGATCTGGACCGTCTTATCGCGGACAACGAACGCTTTGTCGCCTCGGTCGTCCCGGTGATCGGTGAAGTGGATACGATCATCTTTGCGCACGGACAGGATATCGGCGACTGGCACGATTATTCGATGGATAACGAGAAGTTCGCTTATTACAAGGGTCAGGGCTATAACTTCTACTGCAACGTGGACGGCTCGACGCCCTACTGGATCCAGCTGCGCGACAATTACGTACGGACCGGACGTATCGACCTCGACGGTTACCGCCTCTATAAGGCGATGATGGGAGAGGAGAACAGTGTCCGGTGCGTGGAAGCCGTCGGCATCCATGACATCAATATGTTCTTCAGCATGGACCGCATGCAGCCGGTAGAACTGACGGGCTGAGCCCGAAAACGGAAATCTTAAAGAGCCGCAGGCGAAAAAAACTAATTTGAAAAATGCACTTGCATATTCCGGCGATTCAGTGTAGAATATGCAAGTGCTCAGGTCGATTGGTCAAGCGGTTAAGACGCCGCCCTCTCACGGCGGAAACAGGGGTTCGATTCCCCTATCGACTATCGGAAGCCTGCAGACCGGTTCGGTTTGCAGGCTTTTTTGCAGATTTGAATGAATACGAAAGGAAGCGTCCGCATTGGAGCACGGGGCGGTACAGTACCGGCATGAATGGAAACATGAGATCAGTTACGCGGATCTTCTTTCGATCCGCGCCAGGCTGCGCGCAGTCACGCAGCCGGATCCGCATGCCGTAAACGGCCGTTATATGATCCGCAGCCTTTATTTTGACAATGCGTCCGATAAAGCGCTCCGGCAGAAGACCGACGGCGTAAACATGCGCGAAAAGTTCCGGATCCGGTACTATAACGGAGACCCTTCTTCTGTGATCCATCTTGAAAAGAAAAGCAAGATCAGCGGACTCGGCACCAAGTTCTCCGCAAATCTCACCCCAGAAGAAGCAGAAAAGATCGTCACGGGAGATACGGCGTGGATGCTTGCTTCCTGCGATATGCTCATCCGGGAGCTTTATGCGAAAATGCGGTATCAGGGCCTCCGCCCGCAGACGATCGTCGATTATACCAGAGAACCCTATATCTACGTTCCGGGAAACGTGCGGGTGACGTTCGATTATGATATACGCACGGCTCTCCGCAGCACGGATTTTCTCGATCCGGACTGCGTAACGATCCCGGCAGGCGAGCCTGTCATCCTCCTGGAAGTAAAGTGGGATGATTATCTTCCGGATATCATCCGTGCCTGTGTGCAGGAAAAAGGTCTCCGGGTCGGCTCTTTTTCAAAATACGCGCAATGCAGGATCTATGATTGAGATTTTTACGTATCTGTGGAGATAGGAAGTTGAGTTACAGAATAAAGGAGCAGAGCAATGACATTTCAGGACGTTTTCAAATCCAGTTTCCTTGAGAATGTGGCGGCGGTCAGCATACTGGACATGGTACTTGCCATCGTACTGGCATTCGGCATCGGGCTCTTCATATTTTTCATTTACA
>JAFOIS010000284.1 GCA_017420605.1 Lachnospiraceae bacterium
CATGCGCGGACACGAAAAAGGCGTCGACACTTTTATGAACATATGCGAATGGTGCCGGGAAGAGCATATCCCGTACCTGACCGTATACGCGTTCTCCACGGAAAACTGGAACCGTTCCGAGGCGGAGGTGACGAGCCTTTTTCGTCTCATGGGAAAGTTCTTTACGGATGAGATCGACACCTGTATCGACCGCGGCATCCGGATCCGTGTCGTCGGCGATCTGTCCAGGCTCGATGCGGAATCGATGGAGACCGTGCGGAAAGCCGAAGAGATGACCGCCGCCTGCAGAACGCTCTATGTGCAGATCGCGATCAGCTACGGCGGACGCGACGAAATCGTACGCGCGGCAAGAAAGCTTGCCGCAAAGGCCGCGGAAGGAAAGCTTGCGCCGGAGGAGATCACCGAAGATATGTTCTGCGGCGCGCTGGATACAGCCGGGGTGCCGGATATGGATCTCGTGATCCGGACCGGCGGCAACCGCCGTCTTTCCAATTTCTTCCCGTGGCAGACGACGTACGCGGAACTGGTATTTACCGACACGCTGTGGCCGGACTTCACGAAAGAGGAACTGTGCCGCGCGCTTGCGTATTACGAGACGATACAGATCAACAAAGGGAAATGACCGCCGGAGCATAAAGCTGCCGGAACGCCGGAACGGACCGGCGCAGCGAACGGGAAATGAGCATGCAGGCATCGGAAGAAGATAAGAAGGCATTCCGCGATTTTTACGAATCGTCGCGGACACGCCTTGCAAAGCGGATCGGAGAGTGGAACTGTGCCAACGCACAGGATCCTCAGCCGCTCCTTGCCTCTTTTACGGAAGCATTTGCCGACCTCAACAGCGGCGGAAAACTTCTGCGCGGCATGCTCGTGCATCTCGGCGCGCATCTGGCCGGTATGGAAGATCTTTCGGAAGGCGACTGCCTTGCGCTTGCGTTTGAGATCTTCCAGACCGCGGTGCTCATCCACGACGATATCATTGACCACGCAACCATAAGGCGCGGCAAGGCCTGCGTCCACAAGCGGTATGAACGGTCGCTCAATGAGCGCGGTATCCGTGACAGGGCGGGCGATACGCCGTCTTCGGCGGCACTGTGTACCGGGGATCTCGGCTTATATCTTGCGAACCTTGCTATTGCGGAAGCCTACGCTTCGCATCCGCGTCTTCCGGCCGTGCTGGCGTTTTTTGACAGGGTCGTGCTCGATACGATCCGGGGTGAACTTCTCGATGTGATCCTGCCCTGCGAATGGACGGATCCTTCCCTGTCCGATGAGGACAGGGCAAAGCTTCTTTCTTCGTCGGTCTCCGAGATCTATTATCTCAAGACCGCGCAGTATTCGACCGTCGGGCCGACGCACGCCGGCATGATCCTGGCCGGCGCGGAGGAAGAACTTTTGCGCGACGTCGACGGTCTCATGACGTATCTGGGGGAAATGTTCCAGATCCGTGACGACGTGCTCGGGATCTTCGCGTCCGGAGACGTGATGGGGAAAGACGCGGCGGGCGATATCGCCGAGGGGAAACTCACGATCCTGTACCAGTATGTACAGGCGCACTCGCCGCAGCATACGGCGGAACTTGAAAAGTATTACGGGACCGGGCGCGTGACGGCGGCGGAGATAGTGGCCGTGCAGCGCATTTTCCGGGAGAGCGGCGCGCTGGCGCATGCCATGTCGCGCGCGCAGGAACTGAGCGATTCGGCGGCAGAGATCATCGACGGGATGCATGTGACGGAAGAAGACAGAAAGATCCTGCGGGGCCTTTTGGACTATCTTGAGAGCAGAACGCACTGATCGATGAGCAATAAGAGAATAAGGACAACCGGATCAAGACGGCGGATACAGCGGATGCTGTATCTCCTTATGGCATGCGTCATGCTCGTTTCCACAGCCGGCTGCGCACGGAAAAACGATCCCTCTTACCGCCCGCCGGCGGACAGCATCATCAAACCGGAGGATCTCGTAGACCACACGGAAAGCGAGGACGAACCGGAGACGGAGGAGTCGACGGCGGAAAGCTCCGCGGAAATGCATGACGGCTCGGTCGTGACGCCGGCCGAGGATCCCGGCGCGCAGATCTTTCTGATCCTGCCCTCCGAAGGAGGCGCCTCGGCGGAAGTGAAGAAGCGTATCGAGGATGCGGGAGAGCAGCTGGATTTTGCGGTCGTAACGGTGAGCGACGCGGATTCTGCGGAACGGCAGACACAGGCGTTTGCAACGGCGATCGACGCGCATGCGGCGCTCATCGTATGCATGAACGTCGACCGTGAGGCAACCGTCAATTCCGTGCAGGACGCAAAGCGTGCGGGGATCCCCGTCATCCTTCTCGACAAGGGAATGGACGTTTTCGGGATCGCTTCGTCCCAGATCATTACGGATTATTTTTCCTGCATCCGGCAGCTGGCGCAGCGTGTCCGCATCGACCGGAAAAGCAAGGGCAGGTACCTTCGGGTGCTCGGTACGAGCGAAGCCTTCGACGCGGTCGACGCATTTTCGAACGAACTGCCGGATTCGATGGTTCTTCTGCAGTCGGAATTCTGCGACGAGACGTCTCCTTCGGACGCATACGACCATATCTGGGATCTTCTTCGTGCCAATCCGAAGGCGGATTTTCTGGTCGTTTTCAACGTGACCGAAACATTTGCCGCGCTGGACGCGATGGCCGATCTCGGCATTGAGATGGATATCATCTGTCTTTACGGCGATGACCGGATCACGGAAATGCTCGAGGACGGGCGTGTCTATGCTTCGATCATGTCGCCTTCGGACAGCATTGCGCTCAAAGCGCGCGAGCAGATCATCACCTACCTGTTTTCCAATACGCTTCCTACGAGCGAATGCTTCTATGTACGCGGCGAGGTGCGCCTGACGGACGCGCCGCGGACTTCGGAAGAAGAAAACGCGGAAGAAAACGGTGAGGAAGATGAGGACGCCGAAGAGGGCACTGCCGACGGTGATACGGGTGGACCTGATGAAGGCGAGATCGACAGCGGCGATACGGATGACGACGAACAGCGGTCTGACGACAGCGCCTGATAAGGACGAACGGCGCTCCGGCGGCAGCGCCAGATAAGGACGAACAGCGTAGAGACAATAGTACAGGATAAGAACGGGAAGCATACCGGCCGTTTCACATAAAAAA
>JAFOIS010000285.1 GCA_017420605.1 Lachnospiraceae bacterium
AAGGCGATTTACTTTGTAGAACTCTTTGTCTCCACCCGCATAGCGGGTGGGTTTTTGTTTCGGGCGGCTTCATTTTCCGGAACACGGAAAACTCAGCTCGCCCTCAACAGGCTAAAGCCTATACTGAAAAATAATCGGGGTGCTGCTTCGGCAGCACCCCGTATTGTTTTATAACACATTCCTGTCCTGATTCTAAATCAGGCCTTCTCCTTCTTTCCGTCCATCATGACAGATACAGCCACACAGACTGCAAGCATGTAAGGATAGAACAGGAACGGAATGATCTGCATGGCGCCGAGGCCGCTCAGGCCTGCAGCGATCAGGAGCTGTGCACCGTAGGGGATGATGCCCTGCATAATGCAGGAACAGGTATCCAGCAGGGATGCCGTCTTTCTGGGCTCGATCCCGTATTCTTCGGTGATGGTCCGGGCGATGGGCGCCGCCATAACAATGGCGACCGTGTTGTTCGCTGTCGCGATGTCCATCGCCGCTGTCAGGAAGCAGATGCCGATCATTCCGCCGCGCCGGCTTGTGGTGCGCTTCCGGATAAACTCCAGGATCGCCTCAAAGCCTCCGTTCTCCCGGATCAGGGCGCCGATGGATGCGACCAGGATCGTGACGATCATCGTCTCGAACATACCGTTGGTTCCGTTTCCCATGGCCGTGAATGCGGAGACATAGTCCAGCGTTCCGGTGAACGCGCCTGCGATCAGGAACAGGACGATGCCGACGCCCAGAACGATAAACACGTTGATGCCGACGACTGCCAGAATGATGACGATAAAGTAAGGCGCTGCCTGGACCACGCTGTATTCATACTGCGCGACCTCAGCCTTGCCGCTGTCCATGGAGATCAGTGCCAGCAGGACGATCGTCGCCAGGGCCGCCGGCAATGCGATCAGAAAGTTCTCCCGGAACTTGTCCTTCATGAGGACGCCCTGGGTCTTCGTCGCCGCGATGGTGGTGTCGGAAATGAAAGAAAGGTTGTCGCCGAACATTGCTCCGCCGACGACAGATGCCACACAGAGCGGACCGGAAGCCGCGCCGGAACTCGCGATCTCCGCCGCGATCGGAACCAGGACAGAGATCGTGCCGACACTGGTACCCATCGCCATGGAAATAAAACTTCCGATGACAAAGAGTCCCGGAACCACGAAGGCCTTCGGAATGAAGGACAGCATCATGTTCGCCGTACTCTGGGCGCCGCCGGCCTGTTTCGCGATTCCGCTGAAAGCGCCCGCCAACAGGAAGATGAACAGCATGATGGTGATGTTGTCGTCTCCGATGCCCTGGGCACAGACATGGATCTTCCGGTCAAAATCCAGCGACGGATTCTGTACGAACGCCACGATCAGCGCCAGCAGGAACGCCACGACGACAGACATGATATAGAAACCCATCTGCCCTTCGATCGGCCGGATGTACTCAAAGTAGATACCGGTTCCGAGATACAGGACCAGGAATACCGCGATGGGCAGAAGCGCCCTTCCGTTCGGCGCTTTTGCCCCTGCTTCGTTTGCATTTGGTTTTTCGTTCATAGTTACCCCCCCCCTGAATTTATTATTTCTCCGGCAGTCCCTGACGGGTCTGACGGCAATCAGAACCAGGTCGCGTCCGCGTCCAGCTTGCCCTCTCCGTCATCCACACGCTCTTCTTCGCCGGGGCGGGTGACCATGAGATGCATCTCCTGGTTTTTGATGCTGACACGGGCGCCGGGCGGAACCGGAGTCGTAATGAAGCAGTTGCCTCCGATGACGGCGCCTTTTCCGATGATGGTATCTCCGCCAAGGATCGACGCACCGGAATAGATGGTGCAGTTGTCCTCGATGGTGGGATGCCGCCGCACGCTCTTCAGACGCTGTCCGCCGCGGGTGGACAGCGCGCCGAGGGTGACACCCTGATACAGCTTCACGTGCTCGCCGATCAGAGTCGTCTCTCCGATGACAATACCGGTACCGTGGTCAATGAAGAAGTACTTTCCGATGGTCGCTCCCGGGTTGATGTCGATACCGGTGATGCTGTGGGCATATTCGGTCATGATGCGCGGAAGCAGCGGGATCTTCAGTTCATAAAGCTCATGGGCGATGCGGTACACAATGATCGCGTACATACCCGGGTAGCAGATGATGACCTCGTCCTTCGAGAAGGCCGCCGGGTCGCCGTCATACTCCGCCTGCACGTCGGTATCCAGGTACTCGCGGATCCGGGGGATGGTCTCCAGAAACCGAAAGGTCAGGTCCTCCGCCTCTTCGTTGATCTCCTGCATGATCTCCGGAGTGTCTACTTCTTTTCCTTCGTTCTGCCGCTGATAGCGCAGAACGATGGCGATCTGCTTGATCAGATTGTAGACGGTGTCCTCGAGAAGCATGCTGACGTTATTCCGGACCGTATATACCCGGAAGGTCTTGTTCCGGAAATATCCGGGGAAAATGATGCGCTGAAGCTTGTTCAGCACCTCGATCACGGCCTCCTTGTCCGGATGGAAAAAGGTCTTGATCTCGTCAATGGTGCGGCCTCCCCGGTAATCCTGCATGAGCATTTCCAGGGTCCCGTGAATCCTCTGGTTTCTTTCTTCGGGTGTCACGTTACTCTTCCTCCTCCTTGAAGCCCTTCAGGAAAACGAGCACTTCGCGGATGCGGTCCACATGGTCCTCCAGGACTTCGCGCGAAGATTCGACGATTTCCGAGACTCTCTCAGCGCCGACCGCCCGGTCGAGGTCATCGACCGCATTTTCCAGGGCCTCATTCAGGATATCCGTCTCTTCCGACATACTGAAATCCGGTGCGTCTTCGCCGGCCTCTTCCGCTTCATCGGCAAAAGAATCCACCAGTTCCTCGTAGGTATAATCCGTCGCGTCGCTGAAGTCCTCGCTCTCCGCCAGAACGTCCAGGATGATGTCCAGAGCCTCCGGGAATTCGTCGTCCGTGCAGGACAGAGCCTTCCGGATGGCGACCCGCTGCTTCTTGAAATAAGCTTCGCATTCATCGATCAGCGCGGCAAACTCTTCATCCGTGAGTTCCTCCGCCTCTTCTTCCTCGCCGGCATCCTCTTTCTTGTCCTCTTCCGCGCCTTCGATCACGTCATCGATGGCGTCGCTGATCGCGTTGACCATGGAATCAAACAGGCCGCCGGATTCTTTCTTCTTTACGCCGTCAGCTCCGTAGGCGTCCGCCTCGTCCAGCTTCTGAAGGAGCTCCAGAAGGCTCTCTTCGTCATACAGACTGCTCTCGCCCTTCGGATTGCGCGCAGAATAGCGGGTGATGCCCTTCCGCCCGTTCATATAGTAGCCGTCCTCGGTAAACACAATGCCCCGCTGGGCCCCTCCGAAGATCGTCTCGTCCGTCATGGCGAGGACGTCCTCATAGCGGACGCCTTCCGCATAGGCTTTCCGGGCCCCGTCGACCTTCGATACCGGAATATCGTCCGCGATCCAGAAGGTATCTGCGGTAAAACCATCAGGGAGATATTTCTGAAGAATGGCGATCATTTTTTCTCTGCGTGTCATTTTCTGTTTCTCCTTCCGCGAACAGATCCGGTTACCAGGACAGTACCTCTGCGCCGTCCTCTGTGACAAGAA
>JAFOIS010000034.1 GCA_017420605.1 Lachnospiraceae bacterium
AGCATAAATATGAAAAATATTTGTGTTAAACTATGATAAAAATTTGAGGTTTTACATGATTATGTATGATCCGTTTTGGGAAACGCTCCAAAGGAAAGAAAAAACGACATACGACCTGATTTTCAGAGAAGGCATTCCCGCTAACACAATCCACCGCATGAAACATGGAAAGCCGATCACAACAACGACTCTGAACCAACTGTGCGAGATACTGGAATGTGATGTGTTTCACATTATCGCTTATCAAAAAGATGACATAGAATAAAGGATCCCGCATTCGGGATCCTTTGTTGTATGTAAATCTTTTCTTTCGGGTCTACTTTTCTTCCTGCTCCCCGATATAGATATGCACACGCGTGATGCGCCGCTTTCGGACGGCCTCGACGATGAGCCGCGCGCCATCCTCCGTCGTTACGTATTCGCCGACGAGCGGGAGCTTGTCCTCAGAGTGCTCGATGATATAGCCGCCGACGGTCTCGTACTCTTCGCTTTCGAGTTTCAGGCCGGTCGCTTCGTTGCAGTCGTCGAGCGACATGCTGCCGAGGCAGCTGTACTCTTTTCCTTCCGCGATCACGTTGATCTCCTGCACGTCGCGTCCCTTGTATTCGTCCTGGATATCGCCGACGATCTCCTCCAGCACGTTCTCCATCGTGATGATGCCGCTCGTCGTCCCATACTCGTCGATCACGATCACGATCGACTGGGAGTTCGCGCGCATCTCCGAAAGGAGTCCGGAAAGCTTCTTGTGCTCGAAGGTGAAATACGCTTCGCGCATGACTTTATCGAGCCGGAAATCCTCCCGGTCGACAAGAAGCAGGTCTTTCATATTCAGAATACCGACGACGGTCTCATTTTCATCTTCAAAGATCGGCAGACGGGTGAAACGGTTCTCCCGGAAGATATCGATGAGCTCGTCGTAGGTCGCGTCGGTGCCGGCGGACGTCACGTCGATCCAGGGGATCATGATGTCGACGGCCTCCGTATCGCCGAGGTCGACGACGTTGTTGATCATCTGCTTTTCGTCCGTCTCGAGCACGCCGTCCTTGTGCGTCTCCTCCACGATCGTACGGAATTCGCTCTCCGTAATGGCCTCCGGCTTTTCGTCCGGATCGGTGCCGGTCAGGCGCAGGAAGAAGCGGGACAGGTGGTTGATCAGGAAAATGACCGGCGTGAGCACGGTCATGAGGCCCCGGATAAGATACGCCGCGCGGAGCGATACCGCTTCCGCCTTCAGCATCGCACGGGTCTTCGGCGTGATCTCACCGAAGAGAATGACCAGAAACGTCAGGATCCCGGTCGCGAGCCCGACATAGGCATTTCCGAACAGACGGATCGCCGCCGCCGCGGTGAGCGCCGACGCGGACAGGTTCACGACGTTATTTGCGATCAGGATCGCGCTCAGCATCTTGTCACGTTCTTCGAAGATACGGAGAAGAGTTGCGGCGCGCCTTGAGCCCTCTTCGGCCAGTGTTTTGATCCGGATCTGGTTGACGCAGGTCAGCGCCGTTTCAGCGGACGAACAGAACGAAGACAGAAGAAGCAGGATAAGAAGACACAATAAAGGTACGATATCCGAAAATCCCAAGTATTTATTCCTCCTTACGCCACACTATACAGGAAAAGCGTACTGTCTGCAAGAACAGTAAAAAAGGACCGCGCTGCGGTCCCCGTGTGTTCCGATCCCGCGTTATGACTAAACGGCACCCTTCCCGTAGGACGGCAGGATCTTTTCAATGGCATAGGCGACGCCGTCTTCGGTATTGGAGAGTGTCACGAAGTCCGCGGCTTCCTTCGCCGCCGCGGTGCCGTTTCCCATCGCGACCGCGCATCCCGCTTCGCGGAACATGGCGATATCATTGTCATAATCCCCGAAGCAGCAGATCTCTTCTTTCCGGATCCCGAGCGCTGCCGCCGCCCTGCGGACCCCGCTCCCCTTGTCGTCCCCTGCAAGGTTGACGTCGCCGACCGTGGCGCTGGATAAGGCGCAGGAAAGAGACGGAAATGTCTTCGCGATCCCGGCCAGTTCCGCTTTTAGTTCCTCCGTCGTGCCGAAGACCGAGATCTTCAGGATATCACTGCGCAGAGTGCCGCAAAGATCGCCGACTTCCGGCGGGGGCACGATGACGCCGTGCGATCTCGCCATTTCCCCGTAGCGCGTGAACCGGGCGAGGACCTCCGGTTCCATCGGACGGCTGCTCGTGATCCCGTCGCGGGACAGAAGGCAGAAACCCAGTTTCCGCTCCGTAAGATAGGTAGTCAGGGCACAAAGCAACGGCGCCGGGAAAGGATGCTCATAGAGAATCCGCCCTGTGCTCTCCGCAACGTAACTTCCGTTCGTTGCGATCACAAGGCCGTCGATGCCGATCTCCCAGAGATACCCGGCCGTATAGCAGGCAGGCCGAGCGGAGGCGACGGCGATCACCGCGCCCTGCTCGTTGAGCGACCGCACGGCACGCGCCGTTTCGGGAGAGACCTGTTTGTCCGCCCCGAGGAGCGTACCGTCAAGGTCAAAAGCGCACAGGCGGATCATCTGCCCCTCCGCTCAGCCGGCTTCGCCGAGCGCTTTTTCGATGGCGCGCGCCAGCTGGTCCGGGCAGGAGGTATCCTTGTACCCGCACCGTATCCCCTTAAGGCGCGAAACGCATTCCTTTGCGTCCATGCCTTCGACGAGCCGTCCGATGCCCTGCAGGTTGCCGTTGCAGCCATCGACGAACTGCACATTGCGAAGTTTTCCGTCCTCAATGTCAAAGGAGATCGCCCGCGAGCAGGTCCCTTTGGTCCTGTAGATCATATTTCATTTCCTTTCCTGATTCAGTTTTCCGCGGCGCGGAGGATCAGAATATAATCCGCATTGCCGCTGATTCCTTCAAACGTTTCGAAGTCCGCATGGAAGCCGTAGGCAGAGCCCGCAAGGAGCGTGATCTCCTCGCCGGCGGCGAAGTCCCCTTCTTCGAGCGGCGCCGCGTCATAGTTGCCGATCGAATCTATGCTCCAGCGCTGATAGCGGATCTTTTCGACCGGCCAGCCGCACGACGCCGTGACGGCAAATTCGTCCCCCGCGACGCGGTATCCG
>JAFOIS010000035.1 GCA_017420605.1 Lachnospiraceae bacterium
AAGCATGGCGATGACCGGGGCGCGGAAGGAATCCTCCGGCACGCGCAGGCAGTAGCGGACGCTGTCGAATATGGAGGAATCCGCGGTGAATTCCCGGACCTGCTCCGTATCCTGCGCGGCGGAAAGACAGATCTCGCTGCCGGGATCCTCTCCGGTCAGGACAGAGAACGAAGCGGCGCTTTCGGGGAGGTCCAGATCGCCGGTCAGACGGCGGACGGGGATGGAAATATTGATGTCTCCCTTTGTCGAGCTCGCGAAGGAATTATAAAGGTTGGAGATCGGCGACACATAGATAAGCTGCCGGGTGCCGTCCGGGGAAATGTACTCATGAAAACCGACGGCGCCGTCTTCCGACGGGAAAAAGACGGGTAGCGGGATCTGCAGTTCGGCGGGGACGTTCTCGTCATAGCCGAAAACGCCGGAATTGGTGTAGATCCGGTTGCTGTTATACAGCTTGAAGGAGATCTGCATGTTATACCGGCCCCGGCCGTTCAGGAAGGACAGCGCGTTGATCACGGCGGGCGTCAGGGAGACGGCGTCCGAATTCTCCTGGAAGACCGTTTCAAAATAAAGATTCTGCAGCCAGTAGGAATGTTCGATCGAATACTGCGCGTTCAGGAATTCCGCAAGATGCTGGTCGACAAGGTTCCGGCCGGCAGTCACGTTGTTGGTGTAATAGGAGTTCAGATTGTCCAGAATATCACGGCGCATCCGGACGGTCGTGATGCTGACGATGATAAACAGCGGCAGGATCAGCACGATCATATAGGACAGGAAATACCGATGGAAAAGGCTGCGTTTCTGCATGTCCGCCTCCGCTGCAGATGGCTGTATGCCGGATGCCTCCATCTCATTGTATTCTACATCTTCTGAAATGAAAACCCTGAAAATTTTGAACATATTGCGCAAATTTTGCCGATTGAAGTGCATAAAGTTGGCTGAATATGATAAAGATGTCCCGGACCGGTGCCGGGATAAGGGAGAGTAAAATGAAGATGAAAAAAACAAAAGAGCGGAGCAAGGCGCAGCTTACGCCGCTCGGGCGTCTGGCCAGAAACCTGAAAAGGGACTGGCAGCTGCTCGTACTCATCGCGTTCCCGGTCGCGTATTTCATCATATTCAAATACGTGCCGATGGCGGGCCTCAATATCGCGTTCCGCAACTATAAAGTCGGCGGGCAGCTGTTTCCGGTCCGCGGGCTCAACGACTGGCAGGGATTCCGGTGGTTCAAGGAATTCTTCGAGTCCCCGTTTTCCTGGCGCGTTATCCGGAATACGCTGATCCTGAGCGCGGAACAGCTCCTCGTGACGTTCCCGGCGCCGATCATCCTGGCGCTTCTCTTCAACGAGATCCGGCATGTGCGGGTCAAGGGCTTTGTGCAGACGGTAAGTTATCTTCCGCACTTCATTTCCGTCGCGGTCGTGGTCGGCATCATTTACAACATTTTTTCCGTCAACGCAGGTCTCGTCAACGAGATCCGGGCGAGGATGGGCTACGAGGCGATCGATTTTCTGCAGAAAGCGCAGTACTTCAGGCCGCTTTACGTAGGCTCGTCGTTATGGCAGACGGCGGGCTTTTCGTCGATCATTTATGCCGCGGCGATCGCTGGCGTCGACCAGTCGCTGTATGAGGCGGCTTACATCGACGGCAGTACGCGGTTCAAGAATGTCTTCTATATTACACTCCCCTCGATCGCGCCGACCATCATCACGATGCTGATCCTGGCGATCGGGAGACTCATGGCGGTCGGATACGAAAAAGTCCTTCTGATGTATACCCCGGCAACTTACGAGGTGGCGGACATCATTTCCACCTGGGTGTACCGGACAGGTATCACGAACGGCAAGTTCTCTCTTGCCGCGGCCGTCGACCTGTTCAACTCCATGATCAACATCACGCTTCTGGTGATGGCGAACCAGCTGTCCAAAAAACTGACGGATACGTCGATCTTTTAAGAAAGGAGGTACGGAATGCATATGCGGAAGACGGCAGGAGACGTTGCCTTCGACGTGATTCTGGTCCTCCTTGTCACGTTCGTCGTACTTGTAACGCTCTATCCTGTTATATATGTAGCCAGCATGGCGATCAGCGACCCGCGCGAGGCGCTGCTCGGAAACGTCATTTTCCTGCCGCGCGGCTTCAGTCTTGAAGCACTGAAGACCGTCGTCCGGAATTCGCAACTGTGGCGGTATTACGGCAACACGCTCTGGTATACGGGCGTAGGTACGACGCTGAACGTTTTAACGACGGTGCTGATGGCGTACCCCCTGGCGAGGAAGAAATTTTTCCTCGGGAAGTTCTTCGTTCTGTTCGTACTGTTCACGATGTTCTTCAATGCCGGCATCATTCCGAATTACCTGGTCGTCGTCAGGCTCGGCCTCTACAACTCCCGCTGGGCGCTGATCCTGCCGACGCTGGCGACCGCCTGGTACGTCATCATCTGCCGGAGTTTCTTCCTGTCGCTGCCGGACGAACTCTTCGAGTGCGCCGAAATGGAGGGCGCCTCGGAGTTCACGATCCTCGGAAAGATCGTCATGCCGCTTTCCAAACCGGTGATCGCGGTACTTACGATCTATTACGGCACAACGCACTGGAACAGTTTCTTCCCGGCGCTTCTGTACCTGTCGGATAAGAACAAGTTTCCGCTGCAGATCTATCTCCGCCAGGTCGTCATCCAGGCGTCTCCGGAGGCGCTCGAAGGCATCGATACGGAAGCGTTCGGCCAGCAGATGCTTTCGCTCATGCAGGTCAAGTACGCCGTCGTCATCGTTGCGATCCTGCCGGTCATCCTGTTTTACCCCCTGCTGCAGAAGTATTTCGTAAAGGGCGTCCTCGTCGGCGCCGTGAAGGGCTGACGCAGACTTCCGAAGCGTTTGGGCGGCGCTGTGAACGGTTTGATATTTGGGGCGATGCTCGCCGCATCCCCGGAATATACATTTCTCACTAAAACAACATGGGAGGAAGAGTTATGCGAAAAAGATGGTATGAAAGAGTCGGCGCACTGATCCTCGTGCTTGCGATGATCATCGCCATGACCGCGGGCTGCGGCGGGCAGAGCGGTCAGCAGTCTTCGGCCGAATCCAAGCCGGCCGAATCGCAGGCGGCGTCTTCGGAAGCTGCAAAACCGGCGGAATCCGCCGCTTCGGAAGAAGCAGCGCCCGCCGAGGAACAGCCGTATGAAGGCCAGATGCCGATCAGCACGGACGGCGAGACGCTCACGGTGTTCACACACGCCGGCGCGACCGCGTCGTTCCCGCCGCCGGATAATGAACTGGTCTATTACAAATGGCTCCAGGATCAGACCGGTATTACGATCGACTGGCAGATCTCGCCGAACGAGCAGTATGACGAAGTCATGAAAGCAAAGCTCGCATCGGGCGTGGACCTTCCGGACATCATCAACCTCAACAAGTTCACCAATGTTCCGGATCTTTGCACCACCGGCCTGCTTATGCCGCTCGATGACCTGATCGACGAATACGGCTATTATCTCAAGCAGTGGTTCGACGACGGCCATCAGCTGTACCGCGCGCTCTGGTCGCAGGCGGACGGCCATATCTACACGCTGAGCCAGTTCAACAGCCCGACCTACAACCAGGTCGTTCCGATGTATAACAAGCTCTGGCTTGAACAGCTCGGCATGGACATTCCGGAGACGATCGACGAATTCAAGGAACTCGTCTACGCGATGAAGGGCGTCGATTTCAACGGCAACGGCAAGGACGACGAGATCATCCTGACGGGCTCCAACCACAACAACTTTAACCACATTTCCTGCTGGTTCGGTCTGGAAATGTGCTACGGCCAGGATGCTTTCCAGGTCGGTGACGACGGCAAGACGGTCACCTGCGACTACATCGATCCGCGTTATAAAGAGATGCTCGAGTTCCTGCACCAGATGTATGAAGACGGCATCCTCGACAAGGAAGTCTTCTCGAACTCCTACAGCACGATCTATGAAAAAGCGGCCGCGGACCGTGTCGGCATCGTATTCTGCTATGCGTCGTTCCTGGAGAAATACAGTGAACTGACCTCCTACGGCGTGGAGCACCCCGGCGAACAGGTCTTCCTGTGCGGCGTACCGCTCAAGACGCAGGACGGCGAACAGTACATGATCGCGAAGTATACCGCGGGCAACGACGCGACCGGCATTACGAAGGACTGCAAGGACCCGGTGGCGGCGATCAAGTGGCTGGATTACATGTATGCATCTCCGGAAGCGGTCACATTCCGCAGCTTCGGCCGTGAAGGCGTAGATTACACGATCGACGCCGACGGCAAGATCAAGCTTGCGGAAGACTGGGATATCTACAAGCTCGGCGGCGGCCAGATCCCGCTGGCGCATATCCAGGCCGAGGAATCGATGCGCGTCACGCAGGCTGACTACGTTGTGGAAGCGAACGACATGTATTACAAGTATCTGCGACCGGGCATTCCGAGAACCGCCTTCAATGCGGAGGAAAATGAGATCTATCTGCGCTATCAGCCGGATATCGTCGCCTACTTCAAAGAAATGGAAGCGCGCTTCGTCTCCGGTGAGGAATCCCTGGATAACTGGGATGCCTATGTGGAGAACATGAAGAAGCTCCATATCGACGATCTGCTGGCGATCTATCAGAGCCGGTATGACCGGTATCTTGCCACGAACTAAGGCTTTATAAGGAGATGTACGGGCTGCGGCGGAAGCTGTGGCCCATACTGCCGGAGCCGGCCGGGCCGGACAGTCCGGATCATCTGAGAAACACAGTCAAAGGGGCTTTTCGCGCACGTCCGCGGGAAGCCCTTTTCCGAAAAAGGAGTACACATGAGCGGCAAGACGCCGGAAGGCTTTTCGAATACGTTTTTTGAAAAAGAACTGAAGCCGTATCTTCCGGAGAAGATACTGGATTTCCATACACACATCTGGGAGCCGTCCCACTGGTACGGATATGTGGAAGGCAAAACAGGGCTTTCGGACAATACGGCGCTCGCCTCTGCCGAAGTCCGGGAGCACCAGAAATATATGGCGACGACCATTTCCTACCGCGCGGAGGACCTGATCGCGGATGCGGCCGCGGCTTTTCCGGGGCTGGAGACGCACGCCGTCGTCTTCGGACAGCCGACGCCGAAGTGCGACCATAATAAGACGAACGCCTACGCGGCGGCCTCTGCGGAAAAATATGAGAATCTGTATGCGCTCCGCATTACCGGAACGCCCCTCGCAACAACGCCGGAGGCTCTCCGCCGTGAAATGACGGAGCACCCGTACTACGGCTATAAGGTCTATCTCAACTGGCTCGGAGATCAGTATCCGCCGCTCATTTTCGATGAAATGCTGACAGAAGACGAGTTCCGTTATGCAGATGAAAACGGCCTCATCGTTCTTCTGCACGTACCGCGCGCCGGACGGCTCGCGGATCCGGAAGTCGGGGAGAGCGTGCGGCGTATGGCGCTGCGGTATCCGGGCATGAAGCTGGTCCTCGCGCACTGCGGCCGCTGTTACCGCTATGAGGAGATCCGCGGGGCGCTGCATTTCGTCTCCGATCTGGACAACGTCTGGTTTGACTGCTCCATGGTCATGGATCCCGCAGTGATGGCTTATATCCTGCAGCGCAAGGATCCGCGGAAAATGCTGTTCGCGACGGACTGCCCGGTCGCCGCGATGCGCGGCAGACGCGTGACGGTGGCGGATCACTGGGTCGACCTTGTGCTGCCGGGATACCCGGAGTCCCATTACCGCGTCATTTCCGACAACATGCGAGCCTCTTTTATGATCCACGAGATCGCGAAGGCCGCGATCATCGGCGCGGAGCTGGCGGGGCTTACGAAAGAAGAAATGCAGCGGATCTTTTTCGCAAACGGAATGGAGCTGCTTTTGAGCGTCAGAAAGTGATCAGCGGCGGAGGATTATATGCTAAAATAAAAGGAACTGCAGGCAGACATATTTTGCAGGACCTGATATGAAAAAAGACCCCTTAACACCGATCCGTGACGGCAGCGACGTAACCGGCCGCGAGGCGCTCCGCATCATCACGCGCCTTTCGGTGCCGGCGATCCTCGCCATGCTGGCTTCGGTGCTCATGCAGTATATCGACGCGTCGATGGTCGGGAGCCTCGGCGCGAACGCGTCGGCCGCGATCGGCCTTGTCTCCTCGACGACCTGGCTCATCGGCTGGATCGTACAGGCGGCGGGCGTCGGCTTTACGGTGCTGATCGCCCACGCGATCGGCGCGGGAAATGAAATAAAGGCCCGCGCGATCGTAAAGGGCGGCCTTGCGTTCGTCATGATCCTGTGCGGTTTCTTTACCGTGCTGTCGGTCGTCCTGGCGCCGCATCTGCCGCGGATCCTCGGCGGCGAGGAGGCCATTTACCGCGAGGCCTATCTTTATTTCCTCATCTGGGCGCTGTCCCTTCCGCTCATGCAGATCCGGTTCACGGCCGGCGGCATGCTGGAGTGCAGCGGCAACATCCGGCTGCCGAGCATCCTCAATATCCTGATGTGCGTGCTGAACGTCATTTTCAATGCCGTTCTCATTTTCCCGCAGATCACGGTCCCAGGCACAGCTTTCGTGATCCCGGGCGCGGGCCTCGGCGTCGTCGGCGCGGCGCTGGCAACTACCGCGGCAAGCGCAGTGTCCGCCCTGTCCATGCTCGGCTATCTTCTTTTCGGATCGGAAGCGCTGCGTCTCCGGAAAGGGGAAAAGGAGAAAATGACCCGGAAGGAACTCGGCCGCGCGGTGAAGATCTCCCTTCCCGTCGCGTTGCAGTCGGCGGTCACCGGCGGCGCCTACGTCGCCGCGACCGGGCTTGTCGCGCCGCTCGGCTCTGTCGCGGTCGCGGCCAACTCCCTTTCCATCACGGCGGAAAGCGTCTGCTATATGCCGAGCGCCGGCATCGCGACGGCGGCGACAACGATCGTCGGCCAGAGCATTGGCGCGAAACGCCACTACCTCACCGGCCGTCTCGGCTGGACGGTCGTCTTTTTCGGCATCGCGGTGCAGACCGTCTCCGGCGCCCTGCTCTATATTTTCGCGCCGCAGATGATCGGCCTGCTCTCGCCGGTCCCGGAGATCCGCGCGCTCGGCACGCAGGTCCTCCGTCTCGAGGCGTTCGCCGAACCGCTGTACGGCGCCTCGCAGGTGGCACTCGGCGTACTTCGGGGACTCGGAGACACGTTTGTGCCAAGCATCCTCAACTTTGCCACGATGTGGCTCATCCGCCTGCCGCTCGCCGCCTTTGTCTTCATTCCGCGCAGCGGCCTGTACGGCTACTGGACGGCGATGGTCATCGAGCTTGTCTGCCGGGGGCTCATTTTCCTTTGCTATCTCCGCTTCCGGGCGC
>JAFOIS010000286.1 GCA_017420605.1 Lachnospiraceae bacterium
ATCTCCTCCGCCTTATCCTCCGGCGTACCGGAGCTTGCGATCATGATCCTGTTGAGAAGCCAGGCGCTGACCATTGCGCAGAGGCCCTCCCCCAGTACGATGAGCGGCGTGAACCAGGCGACGATCACGAAGAACATCGCAAAATGAACGGCGAAGACGAGGATCGTGGCGAAAAGATAATGCGTGCCGATGAGGAACGAGTTCTTCAGCATCGCGATACTGGTGTTCTTCACGCTGGCGACCAGCGGGAAGACGTACTCGAGGATGATGATGTAGAAGACCGCGGCGACGATGACGAAGGCCAGCATGAGCGTCCAGATGACCGCCATCGGTCCTTCGGTGGTCCGGCGCAGGTGATAGAGGATGTAGATATCGCCCGAAAGGAAGATCCCGAAGGCGAGCATGATGAGCCACAGCACGGTCGCCTGTTTGAAATTGTCGCGGAAGGCGCGGAAGAACATGGCGCCCGCGTGGTTGTCCTCTTCGCGGATGATCTTGAAGCTCGTGTAGTAGAGCGCCGCCGTAGACGCGCCGATCGTGACGATCGGGATCGAGCATAGAAACCACAGAAGGTTCAGGAAACAGGCATAGCACAGTTTCAGGACGAGCTGGCTGAATTTGCTTTCATAGGAAAAAAATCTCATAACGGCTTCCTGTTCGTAGATTCCCGTTCAATAAGGTCCGTCTGCGTGTGTATGGTCCTGTAGTCCAGCGTGGGTTCCTTCATGCGGCTCATGATGAGCTGCACCGCGGCGAAGGCCATGACCTGCGTGTGGATATGGATCGTCGTAAGCGGAGGCCGTGAGGTCCTCGATTCGGCACAGTCGTCGAAGCCGCAGAGCATGACGTCGTCCGGGACGGTCTTTCCGAGCGCCGCAAGCGCCTCGATGGCGTCGAAGGCCCCGAAATCGTTGGCGCAGATAAAGAGGTCCGGAAGTTCCGGGAGCGCCCGGAGGGTCTCCGCAAGGTTTTCCGGTTTGCTGTTGCGGATGATGAAACGGCTGTCCACCGGAACGTCCGCCATGAGCATCGCGGTGCGGAAGGCGAGATACCGCTCATAGAAGGACTGGCAGTGATCGCAGTTGCCGATAAAGCCGATCCGGCGTATCCCCTGATCCAGCATTTTCCGGATAAACCGGGTGATTTCCGTCGTATTATCCATGTAGAGCTGGTCCACGGGAAGGGAAATGCCGTCCCGCTTCGCAGGCCCGTCCACAAAAAGAACGGGGACATCCAGCTCGCAGACCATCTCGTCGTACGCCCGGTCGAACATTTCCACGCAGATGACGGCGCGGACCTTGTCTTTGCGGAACGTGATGGGCAGCGTTTTCTCCCGCAGGTTCTCTTTTCTCACCCGGTGGGTGTTCAGGGTATACCCCAGCTGCGAGAATTCCCGCTGGACCTTGTCCATCATCAGGGACGCGAAATGGGACTGCCCGAGAAAGGCGGTGGTCAGAAGCGCGATCTCGCCGCGGTATGACGGCCTGCGCACCACTTCCTGCACCGTGCCGCTCGCGGCGATCAGCCCGCCGACGTAGGAAAACTGCTTATAGTCCATTTCAATGGCTTTTTTCAGTATCCGCTCGCGCGTCGCGTCGGCCAGGCCTTCGGAATTGTTGATGGCCTTGGAGACGGTGTTGCGCGACATTCCCAGAGCATCCGCAATATCCTGGATCGTGGCTTTCTTCTTCATGATGCAACCCCAGACTTTCCTTAATGAAGTGAGTGTATCATGAGGAAAGAGCGGCTGTCAAACACAACCCTCCCCCGTGCTTGCGCACGCGCTTTTGCACCCGTGCATTTGCACACTATCGCATATGTGCACATTAGTGGTTTCCGACTGCAGTTTTTACACAAAATCGCTAAAATAATGTTCAGTCGGGAATTCTTTGTTGACATGCCAATAAATACGATGATAGTATAAATTTGCACTAAAATTTCATAGAAAATGTGCAAATGCACTATCCGGACTGATGACGCATCTGCACGAAGAAAAGAGGAGGGATTCTATGAGCAAGGCCAATGCAAATGCTCCCGCTGCAAAGAAAAAAGGCGGAAGCAAATGGCAAAACACACTGGTCTATGTCCGCCAGCACTGGCAGCTGTATCTGCTTTTCATGCTGCCCGCATTCCTGCTGACGATCATATTCCGGTACATTCCGATGGGCGGTATCATGATCGCCTTCACGGAGTACAACCCGATCCGCGGTATCTTCGCGAGTGAATGGGTAGGCTTCGAGCATTTCCAGCGTTTCCTGTCGTCTCCGGACTTCATGCGTTATCTGATGAATACGCTGAAGCTGAGCGTCTACGGCCTGCTTTGGGGCTTCCCGGCACCGATCATCCTGGCCTTCCTGCTCAACCGCATTCTTTCTTCAAAGACAAAACAGAAGATCCAGCTGGTGCTGTATATGCCCAACTTCATCTCCGTCATCGTCCTCTGCGGTATTGTCCGGATCCTTCTTGCACCGACCGGTATGGTCAACATGCTGCTCGGCACTTCTTCCAACTTCATGACGATGCCCGGCGCTTTCCGCACGATCTACATCGCCTCCGGTATCTGGCAGGGCGCAGGCTGGGCTTCCATCATCTACACGGCAGCGCTTTCCACCGCCAGTAAGGAACTGAAGGAAGCGGCCGTCATCGACGGCGCCAACATCATCCAGCAGATCAAGGCTGTTGAATGGCCCGCCATCAAGGACACCGTCCTCATCCAGTTCATCATGTCCGTCGGTAACATCATGTCCGTCGGCTTCGAAAAAGCCTACGCTCTGCAGACCGACCTGAACCTGAACGCATCTGAGATCATTTCCACGTACGTGTATAAGAAGGGTCTTCTGGACGGCGACTACGGCTTCTCTACCGCTGTCGGCCTCTTCAATACCGTCATCAACGTTATCCTGCTGATCTCCATGAACACCATCGTCAAGAAGATGAACGACGGCAAGGGCATTTAAGGAAGGAGTGATAGCTGTGAGTAATGCTGTGAATACCGTAACGGTAAAAAAGAAAAGTGAATTCGCCAAGCAGCCGCTGGAAGACCGCATCCTGCTGACCATCGGATATATCATCCTCGGTCTCTTCATCGTCGCGATCATCCTGCCGGTCGTCTACATCATCCTTGCTTCCTTCATCGACCCCATCACGCTTCAGAACAGCGGTCTTACATTTGACTTCAGCAAATGGACGACGACGGCTTATGAACGTGTTCTGGGCAACGCGCAGATCTGGGTCGGCTTCAAGAACGCACTGATCTACTCGATCCTGTTCACCGGCCTGTCCGTGGCCATCACGCTCCTTGCGGCGTATCCGATGTCCCGGTCGGACTTCAAGGGCAGAGGGTTCCTCAATACGATCTACGTCATCACGATGTTCTTCGGCGGCGGCCTGATCCCGACCTACCTGCTTATCTCCAACCTCGGCATGCTCGACACGATCTGGGCGATCCTGCTGCCCGGCGCCTTCAGCGTCTGGAACATGATCATTGCCAGGACCTACTACATGGGCATCCCGCGCGACCTGCAGGAAGCGGCCGAGATCGACGGCGCGACGGAAATGATCTACTTCTTCCAGATCCTGCTTCCGGTCTGCACGCCGATTATCGCGACGATCGCCATGTGGCAGTTCGTCGGTATGTGGAACAGCTACTTCGACGCGATGGTCTACCTGAACAGCGCTTCCAAACAGCCGCTGCAGCTGGTCCTCCGTTCGATCCTGATCCAGAACCAGCCGGAACCCGGCATGGTCTCCGATATGCAGAGTACGGCCGCCCGCGCACAGCTCGCCGAGCTGCTCAAGTACGCGACCATCATCATTTCCTCTCTGCCTCTGATGATCATGTACCCGTTCTTCCAGAAGTACTTTGACAGCGGCATCATGGCCGGCGCGATCAAAGGTTAAGAGCTTTCACAGGAATGCCTGTTTAGCTGTGGTATGAAAAAGAAAAAAACGACACAAGAAAAGGAGAAACCACTAATGAAGAAAATGCACAAGATCCTGAGCCTTATGCTCGCAGTGATCATGGCGTGTGCGATGCTCGCCGGCTGCGGCGGACAGGGCGCTTCCGGCGGCCACGCCAACGGGACCGACGTCGATCCGGCGTCCCTTCAGTTCCCGCTGAGCTCCAAGGCTGAGATCTCCGGCCTCATCAACTATCCGGCCGGCACCGAGTCCGAACCGAACAACCGTACCATCTTCAAGCGCCTTGAAGAGAAGACGAACGTTCACGTCAACTGGAAAGCCATCCAGAACGACCAGTGGGGCGACAAGATCGCGCTCGAGATGTCCAACATCAAGACGCTTCCGGAATTCGTCTTCACCGCCGGCTTCAATGACACCGACCTTCTGAAGTATGCGAAGCAGGGCGTCATCATCAACCTCGAGGAATACATCGACAAGTACATGCCGAACCTCTGCAAGGTTTTCGAGCAGGCTCCGGAATACCGCATGATGTGCACGGACGAGAACGGCCACATCTGGGCCCTTCCGTGGATCGAACAGCTCGGCTATGAGAAGACCGCTATCCAGACCATCGGCAACATGCCCTTCATCAACACCGGCTGGCTTGAGTTCCTCGGCCTTTCGATGCCCACCACCGTTGACGAGTTCGAACAGGTCCTTATCGCTTTCCGTGACAACGCGGATGCCCTGAAGGCCGAATTCAACATCGACGGCGACATCATCCCGCTCGCCTGCATCATCGGCAGCGGCAACGAAGACTGCCGCGTTCTTACCAACGGCTTCGGCGAAGGCTACGGCGATCCGGACGACGGCCGCCACATCGTGGTCTCCGACGATCTTAAGGTCATCTGCACCGCCAATACCGAAGGCTGGCGCAAGGGCGTGGAATGGCTCCACAAGCTCTACACCGAGAACCTCATCGATCCGGACGCGTTCACGCAGGAATGGTCCACCTATGTTGCCAAGGGTAAATCCGGCCGCTACGGCGTCTGCTTCACCTGGGACGTCGCCAACATCGTTTCCATCAGCATGGACGACCTGATCGCGGGCAACGGCTGGCAGCCGCTTCCGATGCTCAAGGCTGACACCCTGAACCTGACCCCGGCCAACGGCTCCTTCACCTCCGGTTTCGACCGCGGCCGCTGCGTCGTCACCGCCAACGCCAAGAACCCGGCCCTCATCTGCGCATGGCTCGATCAGATGTATGATCCGTTCCAGTCCCCGCAGAACAACTGGGGCACCTACGGCGAAGATGACGACTTCGATATCTTCGTTCTCGGCACCAACGCGAACGGCGAACAGATGCTGCAGCACGCACCGCTCGGCGACGCTTCCCCGGTTGAAGTCCGTGAAGCGGAATGCGTCGGCGGCCCGCTGGCCATCCTCGACTCTTACTATGGCGTTTACGTCACCTGCCCGGACGACGCTCAGTATCGTCTTGACTGGATCAAGGACATCTACACGCCCGACATGCACACCAAGTACGTGTTCCCGAACGTCTTCATGTCTGCTGAAGACACCAAGACGATCTCCAACCTCAACGCGGACATCTTCAAGTGCATCAACACCGCCCGCGCGGACGGCATCATGAACGGCTTCACACAGGCCGACTGGGATAAGCTTCAGGCTGATCTGGATGCATACGGACTGCAGCAGTACCTGTCCATCTTCCAGAAATACCTTGACGCTTTCTATAAGAACTAATATAGTATTATAGATCTCCTCTTTTTCCTTCCCCGCTCTCCTCTGGGAGGGCGGGGAAGCCCTTATTATAAGGCTGTATTCGGACAGACAGAAAGAAGGGTTCCCGGGAGCGGAAGCTTTTCTTCCTGTTTATCACAACACAAAACAAGGAGGTTTCATCCATCATGATCAGCAAAATGCTGCAGAAGGCGCGGGATTTCGAAAAGAAATACCTTCCGTACACCGTTTCCGAACTGCCGAAATTCCACGTGACGGGCGGCATCGGCTGGATCAACGATCCGAACGGCTTTGCGCCGTACAAGGGAGAATACCATCTGTTCTTCCAGTATTACCCCTATGACACCAAGTGGGGTCCCATGCACTGGGGCCACGTCAAGACGCGCGACTTCATCCGCTGGGAAAGACTGCCCGCGGCGCTCGCCCCGGATATGGACTATGACCGCGACGGCGTCTTCTCCGGCAGCGCCCTGGAACTTCCGGACGGCCGGCATCTTCTCATGTACACCGGCGTCCGCAATATCCGCCGCCGGAACGGCAAGCTCGAATCCGTGCAGACGCAGTGCATCGCCTACGGAGACGGCGTCGACTATGAAAAGTTTGAGGGGAATCCCGTCATCGACGCCTCTCTTCTGCCGGAAGGCGGAAGCATGGAGGATTTCCGTGATCCGAAGATCTGGCGCGAAGGCGATACCTACTACGCCGTGATCGGCGACCGCTGCGAAGACGACAGCGGCACGATCCTGCTCTACCGGAGCAAGGATGCGCAGCACTGGGAATATGTGAGCGTCCTCTCCGCCTGCCACAATCAGTACGGACGGATGTGGGAATGCCCGGATTTCTTCCGGCTCGACAGAAAAGACGTGCTGTTCGTCTCTCCGCAGGATATGGCGGCGATCGGTCTCGAGTTCCACCCCGGCAATGCCAACGTCTGCCTGATCGGCACCTATGACCGCAAGACGTATCATCTGAACCGCGACAGCGTGCAGGCCATCGACTACGGTCTCGATTTCTACGCGCCGCAGACGCTCCTGACCGACGACGGCCGGCGTGTCATGATCGCTTGGATGCAGAACTGGGAAACTTCCTCCTGTAAGATGCGCGAGCTGCGCTTCATGGGCCAGATGACCCTGCCGCGCGAGCTTTCGATCCGGAACGGGCGCCTGTATCAGAATCCGGTGCGCGAGCTCGAAAACTACCGCCGCATTCTGATCGACTATCACAACGTCCTCATCAACGGCGAAGCGACCCTCCGCGGGATCTACGGCCGCAGTATCGATATGACCGTGACGATCCGTCCCGGCAACGAGAACAACATGTACAAGTGGTTCCGCCTGTACCTGGCCCGCGACGGTGAAAACTTCACGTTCATCCGCTACAGGCCCGAAGTCGGCACCATCAAGGTCGACCGCACGCACAGCGGCTTCCCGCACGACATCGTGAACGTCCGCGAGTTCCCGGCCTACATGAAGGACGGCGTCATCAAGCTGCGCGTCATCATGGACCGCTACAGCCTCGAGCTCTTCGTCAACGACGGCGAGCAGGCCGCGTCCTTCGTGCTGTACACACCGATCGAAGCCGGCGCCGTGAGCTTCTCGTCCGACGGCAGCGTCCTCATCGACGTGGAGAAATATGATCTGGTGATTGATTAAGGAAAGTTACTGCGGACCGGATAATTACTGCTGTTCGGCTAAATACTGCGGATCGGGGTTTGCAGGGATCGTTACTGCGGATCGATGTTCTGCAGGATGAGGTCCGCAGTCATCAATTGCTGATATTCCCGGGAGACGGATGCATTTCCGTCTCCTTTTTGTATGCCGTAATCGCCGAACTGGGCATGGTTGCCCCCTTCGATGACACATTCTTCATAACGGTCCGGCGCAAGAGCGCGCCCCTCCGCAAGCTTTGCGTCATTGAGCACGCCGTCCTCGGACCCGTAGATGCTGAGAAGAACGAGGTCGTCGGGCATCTGCTTCGTCGGATAGGCGGCAAGGAGGACCGCGCCGCGGATCTCATCGCCATGCTCCGCCGCATAGATTGCCGCCATGGCGCCGCCGAGCGAATGTCCGCCGACGAATTCATTTTCATAATCGTATGCTGCCAGCACCCCGGATGCCTTGTCCGCCGCAAAGAACGCGAACCGGAACGGCATTTTAAGAAGGCACACGTCCATGCCCTGCGAGGCGAGGCGGTGCAGAAGGGGCGCGTAGGCGGTCTCCTCCACTTTGGCGCCGGGATAAAAGACGAGCAGGTTTTCCTCCGACGGCCCGTCAAAGAACCAGCCGTAATCCGTCGGGGAAACGAGGACCGCTCCGTCGGATTGCAACGCGGCAAGCGCGGTCTCATCCGCGTGATAGTAGTTCACTGCATAGATGAAAAACGCGGCGGCAAGGACCGCGACGAGGCAGAGAGGAAGGAGCCATATGTGCCTCTTGCATTTACATATCTTCATCTTCTCCCCACTCCCTGAGCCGTTCTGTGATCCGGGCTTTCAGTTCCGGTACATCTCTGACAGCGATATTCCATATCAGCGTATCATCCACTTTCTCATAGCTGTGCACGATGATATTTCGGAGACCGGATATTTTGCACCAGCCTGCTTCCGGGCACTTCTCTTTGCACGCATCAGACAGACGGTTCGTTACTTCTCCGATTTGCAG
>JAFOIS010000287.1 GCA_017420605.1 Lachnospiraceae bacterium
CGTCGTGACGATCGTCTATTCCCTCAACGCGTCGAAGCTGACGTCGGTGTGGGGCGGCTTTTCGCTTGCCTGGTACCGCCGGCTCTTTGCGGACACGGACATTTTCCGTGCCCTGAAAAACAGCCTGATCCTCGGCGCGCTGTGCTGCCTGGCGTCGGCCGTGATCGGAACGCTCGGCGCGATCGGCATGAAAAAGACGTCCTATAAGCTGAACGGCATCATTTCCTATCTTTCGACCCTGCCGATCATGATCCCGGAGATCATTCTGGGCATGGTCTATCTTGCGCTGTTTTCGTTCATGAATATCCCGTTCGGCATGCTGACGCTTGTGATCGCGCATACGTCCTTCTGTATCCCGTATGTGTTCATGATGGTCAGCGACCGTCTGGTCGGCATGGATCCGGCGACCGAAGAGGCTGCGCGGGACCTCGGCGCGGGGCCGGTCCGCATTTTCTTCGATATTACGCTCCCGGAGATCCTGCCGGGGATCCTGTCCGGCGTGCTGCTTTCCTTCGCCATGTCGATCGATGACGTCGTGATCTCGATCTTCGTGACGGGGTCGACGGTGAACACCCTGCCGATCAAGATCTATACGCGGCTCAAGACCGGCATCACGCCGGAGATCAACGCGCTCGCGACGCTCATGATATGCGCGACGGTCGTCATTCTCGCGCTGACGCGTCTTGCGGGGCGGAAGAAAAAATAGTATTCTTGCAAAGGAACACGTTTCAGATCTATTTCTGATGGTTTTATAAGGAGGTATTCATAAGAAACATGAAAAAGATCACGGCTCTTATTCTTGCGGCGGTTTTGTGCGCCGGTCTTCTTGCCGGCTGCGGCGCGCAGGGCGGAAAAAAGGAAGAAGGCGGATCCCTCAAGGGGACGAGCCTTAACATCTACACCTGGGACGACATGTTCCCGCAGGAAGTACTCGACAATTTCGCAAAGGAATTCGGCGTCACGATCAACTACAGCAACTTCGAGTATGACGAGGATATGCTGGCCAAGCTCGAGGAGACGCAGGGCGGCGATTACGACGTCGTCATCGCCGACGACTATATCCTGGAAATGGTCAACAACGAAGGGCTCGCCATGGAGCTTGACCGGTCGAAGATCCCGAACTGGGGGAACATCGACCCGCGGTACATGGGGCTCTTCTATGATAAGGAAGACAAGTACGACGTGCCCTACGGCGCGGGCGTGCCGCTCATCGTCTACGATCCGTCGCTCACCGACGTGAAGATCGAGGGCTTCGGCGACCTCTGGGATCCGGCGCTCAAAGACAACGTCGCGCTCATCGGCAACTACCGCGTCATTGACGGCTTCGCGCTCAAGACCATGGGCGAGTCGCTCAACTGCGAGGATCTTGCGAAGATCGAAGAAGCGGGAGAGAAGCTCCTTACGCTTGCGCCGAATGTCCGCGCGATCAATGACACCAGCACACAGGACCTTCTGCTTTCCGGCGAGGTCGCGGCGGCCTTCCTCTACACCTCGCAGGTGACGGCCGCGCTCACGGCAAACCCGGAACTCGTCGCGGTCTATCCGAAGGAAGGCCTCGGCTTCGGCACGATGTGCATGTTCATCCCGTCGAAAGCCCCGAACGCGGAAGCGGCTTATGCCTTCATCAACTATATCCTCGACGCGAAGGTCTCCGCGCAGTGCTTCGAGTACATCGGTTACTACAATACGACCAAGGCGGCGGAGCAGTACATTTCCGAGGAAATGAAGAAGTTCATCGTGATCCCGGAAGGTACCGGCGACGGCGAGGCAATCGAGAACATTTCCGACGCGGCAACGGATAAGCACGCGGAGGTCTGGGCGAAGTTCCAGACGGCCTGCGGCCAGTCGTAACGGAAGAGGCGTATTTTGTAACGTACAATGCGGGATACTGTATACATTTGCGGGGAAAAGTACTATAATTATGTTAAGCGGCAGGTATTCGCCGCGTAATAGAATGTATAGAAGGAGAAAACTGAAATGGCCGATTTCAATAACATGATGGATGAGCTGAAAAATGTCCAGGATTACACTCCCGAGTTTGATCCGCGCGACGTTGCGGCAAATAAAGCGATGGGCGTGTTCGCGTATCTCGGGATCCTGGTCCTTATTCCGCTTCTGGGCGCGAAAAATTCGCCCTATGCGCGCTTCCATGCAAACCAGGGCCTGTCCCTTGCGATCTGCGAGATCGTGATCTCCATGGTCCTCCGCGTCCTTGGCCGGATCCCGTATCTCGGCTGGATCTTCAGCATCATCGGCAGCCTTGTCGGTATCGCGTGCCTTGTCCTTGCGATCATGGGTATCGTGAACGGCGCGAACGGACGCGCGAAAGAGCTTCCGATCGTCGGCAAACTGCATATTCTGCAGTAAGCGGGAAAAGAGGCCGGGTGCGTGAATCATCGCATCCGTGCCGGACATGATGTTTGTATGACTGCGCCGCCTTCCCCTTTCCGGACAGGCGGCGTTTTCTTTCTGTTTCACAAATGTTTTATAGGAGTATTGCAGCAAATGAAAAAGTCGATCGCGATTATCTTATCCCTGCTGATGATCCTTTCTCTTTTCGCCTCTTGCGGAAAACAGGAATCATCATCGGAAGTTCCGCCGGAAAGCGAAGAAACGGAACAGTCCGAGACACCCACGCCCACCCGGGAACCGACGGAAACACCGGCACCGACAGAAACGCCGGAACCGTCGGTAACGCCGGTCCCGGAGGATGAGGACGACGGCTGGGAAACAGCCGATGCGCCGGTCCTTACGCCGGGGAAGCTGGACATCTTCAACCGCGGCTTCAGCGGACTGCTCGGCGTGGGATACATCCCGGTCGCTTATCTTGGGCATCAGGTCGTGACCGGCACGGTGCACACCTTCCTTGCACGGGCCAAAGTGGTCGTGCCGGGCGCGAAGGAAACGTTCGCCCTTGTTTATCTCTATGAAGAAAAAGACGGCGGAAGAGTACGGATCATCGACATTCTCCGTTCGGCCGTCGAAACCGGCATGGACGACGGTACCTGGGAAATGGCGGAAGACCCGACCATGACGGAAGAACTGACGCAGGGCTTTAAGGAAGCACTGCAGGGGCTGCTCGGCGTGGAGTATGAACCGGTCGCGCTGGCGGGAACGAAAGTGGCCTCCGGACTTGATTTCGTGATCATTGCGGAAGCGACCCCGGTCGTCCGGGATCCCGAGACAGGATATGCTTTCGTATATATCAAACGGGAAAACGACGGAAAATACAGCCTGACGGATATCAAGGCGTTTGAGGCGGAAATGGAACCGCCGATCGAACCGGAACCGGTCGAGACGCCGACGCCGACTCCGACGGAAACACCGACGCCGACCCCGACGGAGACGCCGACGCCGGAACCGACGGAGACGCCGACCCCGGAACCGACCGAAACGCCGACGCCGGAGCCGACCGTGGAGCCCGGCGCGTGGGAAAGGCCGCTGACGCCGGAGATCGACGACAGCCAGAAGGCGCTCTTTGCGAAACTGGCCGATAAGACCATCGGTGTCAAATACAATCCGGTCGCATTTTTGGGGTCCCAGCCTGTTGCGGGATATAACTACGCGTTCCTCTGCGAGACTTCGATCTCGGCGCCCGGTTCGCAGGATCTGTATTCCATCGTCATCGTAAATGAAGATATCGAAAAGAATCTGACTGTCATCGACGTGATCATGTCGCAGGTCAACACCTATACGGACCTTCCGATGGGCGGCTGGGAGCTTGCGAAGGATCCGGTCCTTACGGAGGAACTGAAGGCCCTTTTCCAGGATTCCGTAAAGGCGTTCCTCGGCGCGGTATACGAGCCGATCGCGGTGGTCAGCACGCAGTCCGCGTCCGGGACGAACTTGTGCATCTTCGCGGAAGCCGGCAAGGTCACGGCCGATCCGGAATCGGAATATGCGTTCGTCTATCTGCATATCGATGACGAGGGCACGGCGGAAGTGAAGGATATCGTAGCGTTTATGGAACCGGAGTCCTGAAGTGATGGAAAACAACGACCGGACCTACAGGTTTATGATGATCGGCGCCCACCCGGACGATATGGAACTGCGGTGCGGCGGTCTGGCTCTCCGCCTCAGAGAGGCCGGGCATCGAGTATGCTTCCTGTCTTTGACGGACGGCGGCGCAGGCCATCATCTTATGGAACGGGAAACGCTTAAGGAACGGCGGCGCAATGAGGCGGAAAACGCCGCCCGTCTTCTGGACGTCGAATACGGAATCCTGGACTATCCGGACGGGGAACTGGAGCCGACGCTTGCGGCGCGGAAAGACCTGATCTTAAGGATCCGTGCGTTCGCGCCGCATGTGATCCTGACGCACCGCACGAATGACTATCATCCGGACCACCGGGCTGCAGGAAGGCTCGTCATGGACTGTGCGTACATGGTGAACGTACCGCTCGTCTGTCCGGAGGCGCCGGCCATGGCCTTTGCGCCGGTGATCCTCTCCGTATGGGATCCTTTCACGAATCCGCAGCCGTTTCATCCGGACGTGGCCGTGCCTTATGACGCCTGGGCGGAGAAGAAGATGCAGGCGGTGCTGTGCCACATCTCCCAGCTCTACGAATGGCTGCCTCATGTCGACGGATGGGAAGACGTCGAAAACGCGTCTTCCCA